>NZ_JBYNRX010000105.1:0-16841 GCF_057785375.1 Roseiflexus sp. | reverse complement strand
GGACGAAGGCGGCGTCAGGGTGGACGAAGGCGGCGTCAGGGTGGACGAAGGCGGCGTCAGGGTGGACGAAGGCGGCGTCAGGGTGGACGAAGGCGGCGTCAGGGTGGACGAAGGCGGCGTCAGGGTGGACGAAGGCACTGCCTTCGTCCACCCGGTTGATTCTTAACACTCACACATCCGCAACGCACACCCGGTTGCGTTCCTGCGCCACTCGTGCACACACGGCGATGAGGCGCGCGGCGCGTTGCGTGTAGGTGTACGGCGCTACCCGTTCACGTCCGCGCCGTGCCAGCGCCTGACGTTGTGCAGGATCGTCGAGGAGCATACGGAGCGCAGCCGCGAGCGCCGCGCAATCACCGCGAGGGAAATGGAGAGCGCCATCGCCGCCGGTAATCTCGCGCAGCGCCGGGAGATCAGGGCAGACAACGGCGCGTTCCATCGCCATATACTCGAACAACTTCAGCGGCGATGCCGTCACGTCGGTTACGGTGTCGGGAATGACCAGCACATCGGCGGCTGCCAGGTAGAGCGGTATCCGATCCTGCGGCTGAACACCGGCAAACGTCACCCGGCCACCGATGCTGTGGCGTTGCGCCTGCACGACGAGCGCAGCGCGTTCCTGCTCACGTCCGCCAACCAGGATCAATCGCGCGCCGGGAATATCCGCCAGCGCATCGAGCAACAGATCAACCCCGCGATAGGCGAAGGTCAACCCGGCATACACGATGGTCGGTTCATCGGGCAGCCCCAGCGCACGACGAGCGGCGCTACGGTCCTGTGGCGTGTAGATCGTTTCGTCATAGGCGTCGGGTAGCACCGCAACCTCGTGCGGGTTGCGCAGCCCGAGCGACGCCAGCAGATCGCGAAATGCCGCTGTCAGCGAGGTCAGCGCCGCCGGTCGCGTCAACGTCAGGCGGTCAATCAGGTGCAACAGCGGTTGCGCCCAGCGCTCTTTCGCGCGCGACGGGTTGCGGCTCTCCAGGTCGTGCACTTCGTACACGACGCGCGCGCCGGTCAAACGCGGCGCAAGCAGAGACAGCCACAATGCACAGATCGCCTCACGCACATAAATGACCTCAAAGCGCCGACGGCGTACCAGACGCAGCCAGAGCAGCATCGCCAGCACCAGCCAGGCATAGGCGCTGCGCTCGGCGTAGTACCAGAGGGTCGAGCGATAGAGCCGCGACAGGCGACCGATTCCAATCCGTGGCAGATGGAGCGCCAGCCCCTCAAATGCACTGGCGCCGGCTTCGACTCGTGGCACAAGTGCCAGCGTGTCCGGCGCCAGCGCCTTCAACGCCCGCAATGTCGCATAGGTCTGCACCGCGTTGGCAGAACGCAGCCGCAAACTGTTGGGGTACGCGACATAGCAGATGCGCATGGCATTACCCGGCAGGCGCGAGAACGCCCTTGCTCGACAGAAATGGCGCATAGAGGCGCAACAGTTGTTCGGCAATCGTGCGTGAATTGAAAGCCGCCGACATCGCAGGTCCCCGCTGCGCATACGCCTCCCACAGCGATCGGTCGTGCAGCAGGCGCACCAACGCCGCACCAATCGCTTCCGCGTCGCGCGGCGGCGCCACGATCCCGCAATCCGCAGCAGCGACATAATCACTGACGCCGGTGGTGGACGTGACAATCGGCGGCGTGCCAACCGCAGCCGCCTCGACGACGACGCGGCTGAACGACTCGGCGACCGATGGAACGACCGCCACATCAGCCGCCGCCAGATGCGCCATCGTCTGGTCGTGCGGAATGCCGCCGACGAAGGTCACTGCCGATGCCACTCCCAGCTCCTCTGCGCGACGCTTCAGGTATGCGCCATAATCGCCAAATCGCTGCGTGCGCCGGTTCGGACCCACAATCAACGCCTGCACATCGATGCCGCCGGCGCGCGCGTATGGAAGGGACTCCACCAGATATTCAATCCCCTTGAATGGGTGAAGGCGATTCAGGCTGACAATGATCGGACGGGAGGGATCAAGGTTATAGCGCGCACATATGTCTCTTCTGCTCTGCTGGCGCACCTGATCGATAGGTATACCGGGAGGGGGATAACTGTCGGTGGTAATATTGTAGGGAATAGCCGTCACTTGTGCGGGAGGAGCGCCCAACCGCACTGCCAGCGAGCGGATCTGCGGCGAATCGGCGCGCAGCGTATCGGCGCGCCGAAACACAAAGGGCAGCAGCATACGCACCGCAAGGAATCGCGCATACCCGTAATCGAACTCAGGCACGCTCATAATATCGGCGCCGGGCAGGGTCACGGCGAGCGGCGGGTGGATTGATCGCGGCGTCAGCGCAGCAACCAGACCAAGTGGAAATGCCGTCTCAACATGCACGAGATCGTAGCGTCGTGTTGCGATGAAGCGGCGGTAGTGCACAAGTGCGCCGATCAGATACGGGTATCCGGTTGGGAGCGCCAGCAGACGATTGAGGCTCTTCAGCGCCATGCCGGAACTGACCGGCAGGCGATGCACCGTGATCCCCTCTTGCACCTCGCTGACCAACCGGTTGACGCCGGCGGCGAGCGTGATCACTTCGGCATCGATACCGTGTTCACGCCAGGCGTTAATCACCTCGGCATGGATGCGGTTGCCCATCAGAGCAGGGTCATAGCGCGGGATGAAGTATAGAATGCTCATGAGCGATCAGGGGCGACGTTCATAGATGATAAACCCGTCTCCAAACAAAATCGATCGGTATTCTCTTACAAGACGCTGCTCAAGTTCAGGAAAGCTTCTGGTTGTATCAAATCCGCTGACCCATGGTTTATCCTCATCAGTAATCTGAATAACGAACCGTGGACGACTCGCATCAAACTCATCGATGAATCGCTTGCGGAAACGTTGAATGGTCGGATGTGAAACATGGTGATAATTGTGATAGCCGTTGCCTCGCAGATTGCGTCGAAGCCAACACGCCCATTGCTCCTGGATAGTCACAATGTTGCACTCCAGCAGTATACCATAAGCTCCTCATCGGGACAGACTTACGTTGGGGAACAAGGAGAATGCACATTCCCAGATATTTGTAATCATCAGTTAATGATCGTCTGCTACAATTAGCCGCATAAGATGCCAGGCAGCAGCATAGACGGGCATCCTGAGCAACGACCGGGCTGTCACAGGTGCAACAGGTATGGATATCGAAGCGCCCCGTGCAGAGAATGAGGCTCTTCGCGCTCGCGTGGGCAAGCTTGAGCGCGCCTCGCAGCGCGCCCAGGGCGAAGCGTCTCCCGCGTCTGACTCCTTCGCGCCCGACGATTACTTTACGGTCCTCCACGAGATCGCGCTGGCGATCATGAGTCGGCTTGATCTGCATGATGTTCTGGAAGCGATCATGCTGCATGCGACCCGGCTGGCAGGCACGAGCGACGGGTATATCGATCTGCTGACGCCTGATGGAACGCAGATGGAGATGCAAATTGGGATTGGCTGGCATGCTGCGCATTGTGGCAGAATGATCGATGTCGGCGAAGGCGTCAGCGGCAGGGTTTGGCAAACCGGTGCGCCGATGATCGTCAGAGACTATCGCCTCTGGGAAGGGCGTATTCCCTTGATCGATACGTCGCGCCTGGGAACAGTGGTTGCCGTGCCGCTCCGATCAGGATCAACAGTTATCGGGGTATTGGGCGTCTCATACTGTGAGTCGGATCATCCTGCCGCTGAATCCAGCGTACACTTACTGATGCGTTTTGCCGAACTGGCAGCGATTGCCATCGACAATGCCCGTCTTTACACAACATTACAGGAAGAACTGAAAGAACGACGCCGGGTTGAAGCCGAACTGCACGAGAGCGAACAACAACTGCGTCATCTGTACGCAGTCACGCGGCGTCAGGCGCAGGAGTTGCATCTTATCGGGCAGGTGCGTGCAGCCATCGCGCGTGAGATCCATCTGCCCGCCCTCTTCCGCACCGTCGTTGAGTCGATTGCAGCCACCTTTGGGTATACGCTGGTGTGTCTCTATGTTTGTGATGGTAATGAACTCATTCTTCAGCACCAGGTGGGCTACCCAGTGCTGGTAGAACGCATTCCGCTCGGCAAAGGGGTGATCAGTCGCACCATCCTCAGCGGCAAGCCGACGCTGGTCGCTGATGTACGGAGCGATCCTGATTTTATCGGAGTAATGGCCAACATCGTATCGGAAGTCTGCGTCCCGTTGCGCGCCCACGATCGCGTCATTGGCGCGCTCAATATCGAGAGCATCGATGGTGTGGCGCTGACCGAAGACGACCTTCTTCTGATGACGGAACTTGCCGGGCATATTAATGTCGCTATTGAACGCACCCGCCTCTATGAGCAATTGTGGCGGCGCGTGCAGCAACTCGATGCGCTGCACGATACGATGTCCGATATTATCGGCAATCTGGATCACAACACGGTGCTGCAAGCGATTGTTGAGCGCATGGTTGCGCTCATGCGCGCAAAGCAGGGGATGATTGCGCTATACGACCCTGAGCAGCATAACCTGCGGATCCATTACAGCGTGGGGATGGATCGTGATTATGCTGGCACGCGCATTCCGTTTGGCGAAGGAGTGCTCGGCAAAGTCGCGCAGACGCGCCAACCGCTGGTGGTGTATGACTACTATCAGTGGGAAGGGCGATCGCACGTCTTTCATGCTATGCCTTCTTCAAATGTTGTAGGTGTGCCATTGCTGGCGGGTAATGAGTTGATCGGCGCCTTGAGCGCAGGGGATACGAATCTCAAGCGTGTGTTTACCAATGATGATATTCGCCTGCTCAGCATGTTCGCCCAGCAGGCGACGATTACCATCAAGAACGCTCGGCTGTTTGCCGAAGTGCAGCACCTGGCGATCACCGACCCGTTGATGGGTATCTACAACCGGCGCTACTTCTTCGATGCAGCAGTGCGTGAATACGAGCGAGCACGGCGGCATCGCCACTCCCTAGCAGTGCTCATCGCTGATCTCGATAATTTCAAGCAGATCAATGATCGCTATGGTCATCCAATCGGCGATCAGGTGTTGCAGGCGGTCAGCAGCATCTTTCGTCGTGAGCTGCGCTCGATCGATCTGCTTGCCCGCTACGGTGGCGAGGAAATCATTGTGTTGCTGCCCGAAACCGATTGTGACGGGGTTGTTCCGGTGGTCGAACGCCTGCGCTTGCGCCTGATGGACGCGATTGCAACCGAGCTCTGCGAGGTTCGAGTGAGCGCCAGTTTTGGCGCTGCGGTCAGCCAACGCATCGATGCTCCAAATATCGAAACACTCGTCTCATACGCTGATCAGTCACTGCTACACGCCAAACAACAGGGTAAAGATCGTCTGGTGATCTGGTGCGACATGTGCAGTGCTGCCAACGCGTGCCCGCATATTTCACCGGATGCGCTTCACCGCCGTGTGACGATCATTCCTCTCATATCCGGCGATTGAATGAAACGGCGTAACCGCACTACGTTGTCCTCTGATGCAGTAAAATCAGGTTAAACGAGCATGCCTGAGCGCCTATCCTGGAAAGATCGTCGGGTAGGCGAAGGCAGTGCCTTCGCCTACCCAGCCGCGCGTCACGTGGTGCGTTTTTGTGAACATTTATAAAGTAATCCGGCATTCGCGCTGCGCCCGGTGGCTGAAGCCGCGGGCTACGGTTGCGAAGCCTGCCTGCGCAGGCTATAACGGATTTGACTCCTAATATGCCATTAGACATACTCTTATAGAGCGATCACCTAAAACCAGGACAATCTAATACCAGTGCGCGGTCATTTGGACCATACTGCCGTTGCACGCGGCGAGACGCCGGGGCGCTGCGGGCGAAAGCCCTTGCTGAGCACGTGAAATCCCTGCTGGATCTGCTGACGCTGATGCGCAGTCTGCGTTCACAACCTGCCTGCCGGCGTCGGTTGATCATTGCGCCTTGCACGGCGAACGCTCGAACATTTTGTCTGACTGAATGCCACTCAGTAGAAGGACGTGGAGCGGCTAACGTTGGCTGAGCCTGTCGAAGCCAACGTTAGCTGCAAGACGGTCAACGCGGGCAAGTATTATGCAACATCTGGTTGTTCGCTCTACGAGCAGACGCTTCATTTGTCCTCACTTTTGAGCATCATCGGTAATTTGGATGACCGGAAGGGAGAAAGTGACGTGTTCCAGAAAGCGATAACTCACCCCACACGGTTGATCCTGGCGTATGGCGTGCTGGCGCTCCTGCTGGGCGCGCTGGCGATCGCGCTGCGCGGCTATGAATGTATCCTTTATCTCCTGGTATGGCCCGTCATCCTGAGCGCTGCCATCGTTCCCTGGCGCATCTATCTGATCCTCATCGGCATTGGCGCGACTGTCACCGCTATTACGTTGCCATTGGTCGCTCCGAGTCTCAGGGACTCGGCAATGACCGCCTCAGCGGCAACGCTGGCGGCTCTCCTGATCGGTGAAAGCGTCTATCGGCTCGCGCGCCGTCAGCGGGCTAT
This sequence comes from Roseiflexus sp., assembly GCF_057785375.1. Classification (NCBI taxonomy): domain Bacteria; kingdom Bacillati; phylum Chloroflexota; class Chloroflexia; order Chloroflexales; family Roseiflexaceae; genus Roseiflexus; species Roseiflexus sp. The sequence goes on along the minus strand of NZ_JBYNRX010000105.1, from coordinate 10,410 downwards.
GGCGCATGCATTGCAGGAGAGCGAAGAACGCTTCCGCTGCACCTTCGAGCGCGCTCCCGCACCCATGGCGATAACCGATCTTCAAGGACGCCTGAAGTGGTTCAATCAGCGCCTGTGCGATGTGCTGGAGTATGACCGCGCCGAATTGAGTCGGCAGATGGTGAATGATTTTGCGCATCCCGATGATCAGCATATCCGCCTGCATGCTGCGCTTCTGGCATCCGCCGATGGAGAGGCGACGATTGAAAAACGCTATGTGACAAAGGAGGGTCGAACCGTTCCAATGCTGCTCAAAGGGACGTTGCTGCGTAACACGGCGGGCGAACCATACGAGGTTCTGGTCATTTTCTTCGATCTGACGGCACAGCGGGAAGCCGAAGCGCAACGCCTGGCTTTGGAGCGAAATATGTTCGAGGTTCAGCGGATCGACAGTCTGGGGACGCTTGCAGGCGGAGTGGCGCATGATTTCAACAATTTGCTGGCGAGCATTCTGGGGAATACCAGTCTGGCGTTGCTCGACACGCCGGCACATTCACCGGTGCGCTCCTGTTTGGAACAGATCGAGGCGGCAGTGCAGCGCGCTGCGGAACTGACACAACAGATGCTCGCCTATACCGGTCGCGGTCAGGTACTCTGCGAGGTGATCGATGTGAACGCTTCACTAAGCGCCATAGATGCACTGCTGCGCACGGTCGTCCCTTCCGCTATATCCCTTGACTATCAGTTCGAGCGGGAGTCGTTGATGGTCTGTTTCGATCGAACGCAATTGCGTCAGATTATTGTCGCACTGGTCACTAATGCCGCCGAGTCGATCGGCGACCGGACAGGTCAGATCGTGATCTCAACCGGCGAGCGCACATTTGATGCTGCGCATCTTCCGATCCCCGCCATTGGCGCCGGGATGCAGGCGGGGCGCTACGCAGTCATCGAAGTGCGCGATACCGGTTGCGGAGTCGATGAGTCGCTACGTCCGCATCTGTTCGACCCTTTTGTGACGACAAAGCCCGGCAGGCGCGGACTGGCACTGGCCGCGACGCTCGGGATTGTGCGCAGTCACGGTGGTGCGATTCAGGTCGAAAGCGCTCCTGGGCAGGGGAGTATCTTTCGCGTCTTTATTCCGGTCGAGACGCCGACGGCGGAATCTACCTCCCCGGCGCCGCCCCCGACATCACAGATTGAAACGGCACAACCGGCATCCTCCCAATCGCCGGGTATTGTGCTGGTGGTCGATGACGAACGCTCAGTCCGTTCGGTTGCGTCGCGCATGGTCGAGCGTCTGGGGTTTGAGACCCTTCAGGCATCGGATGGTGAGACCGGAGTCGCATTGTTCAGCGCACACACTGATATGATCGCCTGTGTGTTGCTGGACGTTTCCATGCCGGTTATGAGCGGGGTGCAGGCGCTTGAGATGATGCGTTCCATTCGCCCTGATGCGCCGATTATCCTCATGAGCGGGTACGCCGGTGAAGACCTGGCGGCGCGTTTCGGGCAGTTGCAGCCGAACGGTTTTCTGTACAAGCCGTTCGATACCGCCGAACTCAAAGCCTGCCTGGATGCAGCGCTGAAGAAGTGACTGTGGCTTGTCTTCCACAGCGTGATGCTCGAACACACAATCCTTGCCGCTTCTTCTCTGCGCCATACAGGTGTGGGCGTCTTCAGCGACGTTCCAGCCGCATAGCCGTACCACTTTGTCAGTTGAAACGGTAAAAATAAGGGTAAGCGTGCACGCCCTGAACGGGGTTCTCACTCTATCGACATCTATGCACCTGCGACACTACGCCGAGCATCTTCTAAAGCAGGCGCTAAGCAATCCATCAGCAACTTTTCGAGACGGTCAATGGGAAGCAATTGCCGATCTGGTTGAACGTCGCGCGCGTCTGCTCGTTGTGCAGCGCACCGGTTGGGGCAAGAGTCTGGTCTATTTCCTGGCGACACGCCTGTTGCGTGAACGTGGATCAGGACCGACACTGCTCATCTCGCCCTTGCTTGCACTCATGCGCAACCAGTTGCTTATAGCAGAGCGTATTGGCGTTCGTGCTGCAACGATCAATTCAAGCAACAAGAACGAATGGACCAACGTGCTATCCCGCCTCCACGCTGGCGGTATCGATATGCTTCTCGTTGCACCCGAACGTTTGGCAAACGACGAGTTCCGCAGTGAGGCGCTGCGCCCGATTGCCGACACGATCAGCTTGTTCGTTGTTGACGAAGCGCATTGCATCTCGGATTGGGGCCACGATTTTCGTCCCGATTACCGCCGGATCGCTCGTGTGCTCCAAATGCTTCCTCCTACTATTCCTGTCCTGGCAACAACTGCTACTGCCAATAACCGTGTCGTTGCTGATATTCAGGTGCAATTAGGCGTGAACTTGCGGATTGTCCGCGGACCTCTAGCGCGCGACACGCTGCGTCTGCAAAACATCGCGCTTGACAGTCAGGCGGAACGACTGGCGTGGCTTGCAGCACATATTCCCGACCTGCCGGGGAGCGGCGTTGTTTACACACTGACCGTTCGTGATGTGCAGCGTGTGGCGTCCTGGCTGCAATCGTGCGGAATTGATGCGCACGCCTACTGGGGAGACCTCGATAGCCAGACTCGTGAGGATCTCGAGCAACGTCTGCTGGAGAGTCGTATCAAGGTATTGGTTGCAACAACGGCGCTTGGCATGGGGTTCGATAAGCCAGATCTCGGGTTTGTGGTTCATTTTCAGCGACCGGGATCGGTCATTCACTACTACCAGCAGGTTGGACGCGCCGGACGCGCTATCGATCAGGCATATGGCATTCTGTTGAGCGGCAAGGAAGATCAGGATATCACCGAATACTTCATCACGACCGCATTTCCTCCACGAGATCACATTGAGATGGTGTTGCACACGCTTGAGTCGGCAGACGAAGGTTTGACGATGGCGCAGATTGAAAGTCGGGTCAACCTCTCACGCAGTCAGATCGAAAAAACGCTTAAGGTATTATCGGTGGAAACGCCGTCCCCCGTTACGAAGATCGACAACCGCTGGTTCGCAACGCCCGTCAACTACACGCTTGATCTACAAAGGATCGAGGACCTGACCACTCTGCGGCGCGCTGAGCAGGAACGGATGCGCGAATATGTTCATGCTAGCGAATGTCTGATGGTCTTTCTCAAACGGGAACTGGATGATCTCGATCTGCAGCCGTGCGGACAGTGCGCTGTGTGTGTCGGTCAACCGCTGGTATCGCCGACTTATCCTGAGGCGCTAGAGCGTCGGGCGGTTGCTTTCTTGCAACGTCATCACCAGCGTATCGAACCGCGTCGTATGTGGCCCGGCGACGCATTGCAGGTTTATGGATGGCGTGGCAGAATATCACCATCGTTAATGGCCGAGGAAGGACGGGCATTGTGTATCTGGGGCGATGCCGGTTGGGGCGAGTTGGTGAAACGTGGTAAGCAGATCGATGGACGCTTCGATAATGCGCTTATTGACGCCCTGGTCGAGTTGGTGCGTCAGCGCTGGCTTCCAGAACCGGCGCCAGGGTGGGTTACCTGTGTTCCATCGCTTACGCACCCGACGCTGGTTGCGGATGTGGCGCAACGTCTGGCGCAGCGGCTGGGATTGCCCTTTGTGGCGGCAGTGCGCAAAGTTCGTCCGACGGAACCTCAAAAGCGCATGCAGAACAGTTTTCAACAGGCGCATAATATCGCGGGCGCTTTTGTCGTGGATCGCTGGAGCGGCATTGATGGCCCGGTTCTGCTGGTTGATGACATGGTCGACTCCGGGTGGACGTTTACGGTTGTCGCTGCACTTTTGCGCGAAGCCGGCAGTGGACCGGTCTTTCCGCTGGCGCTCGCACTGGTGCAGGGACATTGAGAGCGCGTGTCATGATCGAACACGAACTAACGCCTGATACGCAGGCGATCCTGTTGCTCTGCGGAACATTCGGCAGACGCGGGTCGAGCGTCGCACCGCTGAGTGCAGCGGAGTATCATGCCCTGGCGCTCTGGTTGCATGCGCAGCAGATGCGTCCAGGTGATCTGTTGCGCCCGGAAGGGGTTGCGTGCATCAAATCGACGCCAGGCGCTCCGGTATCCCAGGAACGGCTGCTGGCGCTGCTGGCGCGCGGTGGAGCGCTGGCGCTTACAGTCGAAGGCTGGAGCAACAAAGGTCTGTGGGTGATGAGCAGAAGCGACTCCGACTATCCGCAGCGGTTGCGGGCGCGTTTGGAACGCATCGCACCCCCGTTGCTCTATGGCGCTGGCAACCGTCTTCTACTCCAAAACGGCGGCCTGGCAATCGTTGGGTCACGCCGCATTACCGAAGACGCAATCGCCTTCACCTGCGATATTGCCCGCAGGTGCGCCATACAGGGCATACCGGTCATCTCTGGCGCCGCGCGGGGGGTGGACAGCGAAGCGATGCAGGCAGCGCTTGCAGCAGATGGCGCTGCGGTCGGCGTGCTTGCGGATAGCCTGCTCAGAGCGGCAGTATCTGGGAAGTATCGTCAGGCGTTGCGGAACGGCAACCTGGCGCTGGTCACTGCATATGATCCCGAAGCGGGTTTTTCTGTTGGCAACGCCATGGGGCGCAATAAGTACATCTATACGTTGAGCGATTATGGATTGGTGGTGAGTGCTTCATTAGGCGAAGGCGGAACCTGGGACGGCGCCATCGAATGTCTGAAAAAACAGTGGGTTCCGCTCTTTGTCTGGTCGAGCGACAAAGCGGGACCGGGCAATCAACGCCTGTGCGAGATGGGCGCTCTCTCGCTGAGTCAGGAGTTGTTGTCGAAGTATGCGTCGCTGCACCATCTCTTCAATGATCTATCCAGAGCATCGGTTCCAACACCCCTACTGCGAGAGAGCGAAGCGATCGATGAGCATTCCGCCAGAATGTCGCCTGGCAAGGGGATGAACACGACTGCTGGCAACGAGCGCAGCGTTCATGATATTTCATCGCTCGATCAGGCAACGCTGGCGTTGATGCCTGTCGATACGAATGGCGCAGCGCCGGCCATCGATTTGTTTCCGATTGTCTGGCCCCATCTCGTACAGGCGCTGCGAGTTGCACAGACCGAGCGCGAGATTGCGCAGCACTGCGGCATCGAGCCGCAGCAGGCGCGCGCCTGGCTGCAACGCGCTGTCCAGGAAGGTCTGGCGGTGAAGTTGACCCGCCCGACACGCTACGTGTTGCAAAAACAATAGCATATGCCGCACCATCTGCACGAACCCATTGCAATCCGTGCGTATCTGTGCTCTATACTCACCGGCGCCCGGCATCCGGTGCGCCCTGGGCGACAACCGCCTGCCGGATCCAGGCTTCCTGCTCCTCACGGGTGACGGCGACGCCATCGAGGTGGGCCGCACGCAGAGCGGCGAGCAGTTCGCCGAAGCGGGGTCCCGGACGCAAGCCGAGCGACTCGAGGAATCTTCCGTCAACCGCGAGTTTGACGCTGCGCAGATGCTCGATATAACGCTGGATCCACTGCCGCGCAGACGGCGGTTCGGCAATCTGCGCTGTGCGCAGTGCAGCAGTGTCGATTCCATGCAGCGCCCGATCAATCGCGCTATCTGCGATCTGCTGATCGGGTCCTCTGGCTTCGGCGCCCAGCGCCTTGATGCGCTCATGCACCAGCGTCAGGTCTGCCAGGAGACGGGTTTCGCCTGCCGGCAGCCGGTAGCGGGACGCAAACGCAGTGCGCTCATCACCGGTCAGCGGGTAGACCAGCAGCGCCAGGTAAAGATCGGGCAATGCGGCATCAGGGAAGGCTGCCCGTCGTGCATCTGCAAACCATTCTGCGATGGCGGGAGTCCACCGGAGCGGCGAGTGTATGGCGCGCAACACGCCCAGATCATCGAGGAGCGCCAGTGCTGGTTCGGGATGCTCCTCTGCCAGAATGAGCCGCAGTTCGTGCATAATCCGTTGCGGGGTGGCGCGCCCCAGGACGCCCTGTTCGAGTGCGTCGCCGATCAATGCACGTGTGCGTGGCTCGATGACGAACCCCAACCGCGCAGCAAGGCGCGCTGCCCGCAGAATGCGCGTCGGGTCGTCGATAAAACTCAGGTTGTGCAGCACGCGAATCAATTTGCGGGCAATGTCGCGTCGCCCGCCATAGAAGTCGTAGAGCCAGCCGTAACGCGCCGGGTTGAGGCAGATCGCCAGTGTATTGATGGTAAAGTCGCGGCGGTGCAGATCGTGTCGTAGCGACGCGGCTTCGACGTCGGGCAGGGCTGAGGGGCGCTCGTAGAACTCAGTGCGCGCCATCACGAAGTCGAGGGTGAACGGTTGCTTGTCGAGACGTTCGAGTGTCAGGGTGGCAGTCCCAAATGCCGTATGGCTGCGGACCGTACCGCCGAGTTCAGTTGCCAGCGCTTCGGCCAGACCGATCGCGTCGCCTTCGACCACCAGATCGAGATCATCGGGCGGGCGCTCCAGGATCATGTCGCGCACGGCGCCGCCGACGATGTAGAGCGCCGCGCCGCGCCGCTGCGCAACGGCGCCGGCGCGACGCAGGATGACCAGCAGTTCCGAATCGAGGAAACGTTCCAGCGCTTCGCTGACGATTGCATGATCGCTCTTGCCGGCTTCCTGCCCGGCTGCCCAGGCGCGCAGCAGATCGCTCCGTGTGATAATGCCCAACAATCGCTTGTGTGCGTCCACGACCAGCAGACGCCCGGTGCGATCGCCGTTATCGGCGGCAAGCGCACTGCGCACGGCGACGAGCGAGGCGTCCGGCGGCAGCAGCGTCGGACCGTGCCAGAGGTAGCGCGCCAGTGGGGCGTCGCGCAAGCCGTGACGCAACGCCCGATCCAGATCGCGGCGTGAAATAAGACCCTGCACCACCCCATCGTGATTAACGACCGGTAATGCGCCGTGGCCGTAGCGCAACAGCAACTCCTCCGCCTGCGCAACCGTTGCATCAATCGGCGCGGTATGCACCGGGCGGGTCATAATGTCGGCGGCAGTCAACGCCGGTTGGATCAGTTCGCGCACCGACGCTTCGACGCGGTTCAGCAGCGTTTTGGCATCGACTCCGCGCACATATGCTGCGGCGGCGTAGCGATGCCCGCCGCCGCCGAAACGTGCTGCCAGCATGCCGGCATCGAGTGTATCGGCGCCGGCGCGTAGAATGAGTTGCGTTCCCGTATCACCGGTCGCAATCGCCAGGGCGATGACCGCCGGGGCATACAGATCGCGCAGGCGATGCGCCAGCGACGAGAGTTCGGGCACTGGCCCATCGACGCGCGCCCAGGCAAAGAGCGCCATCCACCCGCTGATGTCTTCCAGGCGCATGGTCTGTTCGAGCTGGTGTAACACCTGTTCCTGCACGGCAGAGAGCGGACGGCGGAGAAATTCGCCAACCGCTTCGATCCGCGCACCGCGATCCAGCAGCCAGGCGGCGCACGCCACATCAATGGCGCGCGTGCCGGGCAACGAGAGATTTCCGGTGTCTTCATAAATGCCCAAAAGCAGGAGGGTCGCCTCTCCAGGTGTCAGGGGAAGATGGTGTTCCATCAACCGCTGAACCAGGATGGTGGTAGTGGCGCCGGTATCGGCATAGATCAACTCCTCGTGCGGGGCGAGATCACGTTCTGGACGATGATGATCGATCATGATCGTCGGAACGGGTGCGTCACCCAGCAGGGGCAGGCGTGGAACCGTGGTGGTATCGACCAGGATCAGGCGTGTGACCGGCTCGCGCGGCAGATCGCTCATACGAACGAAGGGAAGTTCTTCACGGTGCAGTGCAGCGAACTCGCGCACATTCTCGTTTAACTGCGGATTGAGTACAGCCAGCGCGCCGGGGTAGAGGCGCGTCGCCGCGAGTTGCGACGCAAGCGCATCGAAGTCGGTGTTGCTATGCGTGAGGATCAGTTCCATAGACCGGCAACCGTGCGTTCGAGCCATTCCATCCAGGGCCAGGCGCGCTGCCGGCTGAACTCCGGCAGCGGCGCACGTCGCATGTCGAGGTCGAGCAGCGAGAGGGTGCACTGCTCCGCCATTCGGCGGCACTCGATCCAACCGGCGACTTCGCGCCCGTCGTTCAGTGTAACATACACCGCGATGGTGATCGGTCCGACGTACTCGCCATACTGACGATTGACCCGATCAGGATACATTTCACCGAAATGGATCTGCCGGTAGGCGATGCGCTGCGTGCGCAGCGCATATGCAACCTGATCGTCATACGACCGGATCGGTGGCGGGAGTACGGCGAGGAGCGCCCCGATGACGATGATGCACATCAGGGCGCAGACGGCAATGATGAGAGTGGAACGCACGATGAACGAACGGTCGGTCATCGGAGTATGATTTCGCGTCCGGTTTCGGCGCTCTGCAACACCGCCTCCATCATTTCCTGCACGATCAACCCGTGGCGCAGCGGCGCCTGACATGGTACGCCATCGAGAATACATTCGACAAAATGGGTGGCGATTGCCGTCCATACCCCTTCCCAGTCTTTGGGAACGTGGTAGGTGCTATCGACCGGCGTACCGGCGACCGTGCGGTGGATGGTCAGCGGATTATAGCAACGCACTCCAGCTTCCGTGCCGAACAGTTCGATCTGAAAATCGTCCGGCTGGTGCGCGGCCCAGAAACTTTCGACCTGCAACCCTGCGCCGTTGGCGAAACGAATGAATCCGCCGGCGTAGTCGTCGGCGGCATACTGTCGCGCCAGTTCCGGTTGCGGCTTGTAGTCGAAGTATCCGATGCCGCGCGGACCGAATTTCGCTCCCGCGACCGCGACCGCGCTCACCGGTTGCGGCATGCCCATCATCCACCAGGCGGCGTCGAGCACGTGCACCCCCATATCGCGGAATGCGCCGCCGCCTTTCTGAACGAATCCCGGACTCCAGTGCGGAATGCCGCTGCGCCGCACGCTGCGCGCGCGCGCATAGTACACCTCGCCAAGTTCGCCGCGCGCCGCCATCGCGCCGACGATCTGCGTCTCGCGCGAAAAGCGGGTTGAGAGCGACATCATGTTGACAACGCTGGCTGCTTCGGCGGCGGCGACCAGATCGCGCGCCGGGGCGACGGCGTCTGCCAGCGGCTTGGTGACGAGCACGTGCTTGTCGTGGCGCACGGCTTCGAGCGCGACGGGCACGTGGAACTGGTTGGGTGTGCCGACGAAGACCGCATCGATCGAGCGATCCCGGCACATCTCGCGGTAGTCGGTGTACATGGCGAGCGGTTCGGAGAGTTTGAGTTCCGCCGCCAGTTTGTGCATGCGCTCTTCAGCGATGTCGCAGAGCGCAACGATACGAGCGCGCGGTGTGTTGAGAAAGCCGCGCGCATTCGCCTTACCGATACCCATGCCAACAATGGCGACACGTACTTCGTTCACGGGCGGAATCTCCATATCCAACAGAGCGTCCTTCAGGGGCTTACTCGAGATCGCGCAGCATTGTTTGAAGGAGGGTCTTCAACTCAGGCAACTGCTGTGTCGCAATAGTCCAGATGATGTTCGGGTCAACAGCAAAATACTGGTGAATGACGATATTTCGCAAACCGATCACCCGGCGCCGGATATCACCACTTTCACGCGCTTCGAAGCAACATCAGGGGTGCGCCTGTTATTATGGGTGTTCTTCAATAATAGTATGACACATAAGGGGATGTTACTCCAGTTTTAGCGATCTCCCAATAATCTCTTTCATGATCTCGGTTGCGCCGCCGTAGATGGTCTGCACACGGGCGTCGAGGAAGGCGCGAGCAATCGGGTATTCGCGCATGTAGCCGTAGCCGCCGTGCAGTTGCAGGCAGGCATTGACGACCCGCTGCTGGAGTTCGGTCGTCCACCATTTTGCCATGGCTGCGGTTTCGGCGGTCAACTCGCCCTGGTTCAGCGCCAGCACGCACTGATCGACGAACACACGCCCGATCTGCACCTCGGTTGCCAGCTCCGCCAGGGTGAAGCGCACGGTCTGGAGCGCGCCGAGCGGACGACCGAACGCTTCGCGCTCACGGCAGTAGCGGATGGTCTGTTCCAGCGCCGCTTCAGCGGCAGCGACGGCGCCGACCGCAATGGCAAGACGCTCGCGCGGCAGTTGTTCCATAAGATAGCGAAAGCCCTGCCCCTCTTCGCCGAGCAGATTATCGCGCGGCACACGCACATCTCGGAAAAAGAGTTCGGCGGTATCCTGCGCGTGCAGCCCGATCTTCTCCAGGCGCCTGCCGCGCTCGTATCCTGGCATGCCGCGCTCGACCACCAGCAGGCTGATCCCTTTGGCGCCACGATCCGGGTCGGTCTTTGCTGCGACAATCACCAGGTCGTTGAGGATGCCATTAGAGATTTCACTACCGTACACTTTTTTTCTGGGGGTTGACTTATGGTATACTCCATGGCGAGTCCCAGCCCTAGGAGGAATCATGAGCGACAACGTACGCCGATACCGTGCCATCCGCCAAGCCTTGAACCGGCTCTACCCCCACG
>NZ_JBYNRX010000104.1:0-63250 GCF_057785375.1 Roseiflexus sp. | reverse complement strand
GCGCCTTGCAGGGCGAGCACCTTGGTGATCGCGGCGGTCAGCGTCGTCTTGCCGTGGTCGACGTGACCAATGGTGCCGACGTTGACGTGCGGCTTGGTGCGCTCAAACTTCTGTTTTGCCATTGCTTTGTATTGCTCCTTGAACTGTCAGGCGCAGCGCTGATCGCCGCTGCCCGGCTGGAGCCCATGACGGGACTCGAACCCGTGACCTCGTCTTTACCAAAGACGTGCTCTACCTGCTGAGCTACATGGGCGTATGAACATAAGAATGAGAATGTAGAATTGAGAAATGACACTGCCTCGATCTCAACTCTACATTCTCAGTCGAACTGGTGGGCCGGGCTGGATTCGAACCAGCGAAGGCGTTAAGCCAGCAGATTTACAGTCTGCCCCGGTTGGCCACTTCGGTACCGACCCAATAAACAGCACACCACATATCGTAGCGGATATGCATTATACGACAGTCGCGGGCGACTGTCAAACCGAATGCGCCCTTTCACCCTGCGTTCAACGAACAATCACCGGGTTCGGAACCGGCTGACCGGTCAGCGCCGCGACCAGGTTCGTCGCCGCCAGCACCGCCATACGGGTGCGGGCGGCGACCGTGGCGCTGCCGATGTGCGGCGTCAGCACCACGTTGGGTAATGCCAGCAACGGGTGATCGGCGCCGATCGGCTCACGTTCGAACACGTCGAGACCGGCAGCCCACGGACGGCCGCGTTGCAACGCTGCGATCAGTTCCGCTTCACGAACGACCGGACCACGCGAGGCATTGACAAACACCGAGGTTGGCTTCATCAAATCGAACTCACGCGCCCCGAACATCCCGCGCGTTTCCGGCGTCAGCGGAACCATCACCACTACGACATCCGCCTCGATGAGCAGATCATCGAGTTGCGGCGCATAGCGGATGGTTGCGCCGGGGATCGCACCGATCCGCTCCTCAAGCGCCGGCGATGGGCGGCGATTGTGATACAGGATCGGCATGCCAAACCCGATTGCCCGCCGCGCCACTGCCGACCCGATCCTTCCCGCGCCGACGATTCCGAGCGTTGCACCATGCACATCCTGACCGACCATGAACATCGGCGACCATGTGGTCCATCCACCGGCGGCGATCAACTGATGCCCCTCGACGACCCGCCGCGACGCCGCCAGGATGAGCGCCCAGACCAGATCAGCGGTCGTGTCAGTCAACACATCGGGCGTGTTGGTCAGCAGCACCCCGCGCGCCGTGAGCGCTGGCAGATCGACATTATCGTAGCCGACCGCCATATTGGCGACCACCTTCAGGCGTGGCGCAGCATCGAGCAACTCAGCGTCCACGCGGTCGGTCAGCAGGGTGAGGATGCCATCCACATCGGCAACGGCGCGCAGAAGCGTCTCACGGGGCACAGGCGTCGCGTCGTCGTCCCAGCAGGTCGTATCGCAGGCAGCGGTCACAATCTCAACTGCCGCCTGTGGCAGACGACGCGTGAGGTATGCGCGGGGTCGCGGTATCATACAGCGGTGTCAGTGAAACAACTTCAAGACGCAGCGTGCGGACAGGCGTGGCGCAGTTGGGGAGTTCACGCCTCTCCCAGGCGCGCTTCCAGTATGCCGGATGTTGCCAGTTTGGCTGCATTTCGCGCCGCCAACCGATAGTCGTCGGAACGCCGTAGATGGGATCGTACTCGATAGCGCCGATCCGCACGCGATGGCAAATACAGTCCTGTTTGGAAGGGAAGCACTCCGGTGCGGCTTCAAGCCGCGCACTTAACTCGAACAATCGATCAACCGTTAGCGACGAGAGCCATGAGGAGTTGCACGTATCGCGCAGCATATAGTGCCGTGTTCCGCGCACTTCGATCTCCTGCGCGCACGTGCGCCCGGCGAAAAACGCTCGCACCACAATGTGATACGAGGTGATCGATTGCGCCTTCCAGACCTGCTGCGCCATTTCACGCCGTTCGATGTAGGTCGCCGGTATTGCGCCGCTCGCCATCAATCCGAGACTCGTAGCGGCGAAGAGAAGAACCCAGACGATGCGCCAGCGGCGCGCGCGCAACAGTAATATTCGCATGGTTGGCTGCTCCATGTCTGGATGGAGGGATGTATTTCGAGGGTATACTGGAAGTATACAATAGTTACACAGTTACACAGTGGTTGTCAATCAATGAAGAGGAGACGACGATGTCCGATTCGCTTGCTGCTTTCCGTGAGGCCTATCAGGAATGGGAAAGCGCCGTGCTGCGCCCCACGCTCGAACGTGCGCCTGAGCGCGACGCCGACTGCACAACCGTCTCTGGCGCGCCGATCAACCGCCTCTACACCCCGCTCGATCTGGAAGGAACCGACCCGCTACGCGACATTGGATTGCCAGGCGCCTATCCGCTCACCCGCGGCATTCACCCAACCGGGTACCGCGGCAAACTCTGGACGATGCGCATGTTTGCCGGATTCGGCAGCGCCGAGGAAACCAATGCCCGATTTCGTTATCTGCTTGAGCAGGGACAGACCGGGTTATCGATTGCATTTGATATGCCGACGCTCTACGGGCGCGACACCGATGATCCGCTGGTTCCTGGCGAGTTCGGCAAGTGTGGCGTGGCAGTCTCCTCGCTTGCCGACATGGAAATTCTGCTCGACGGGCTGCCGCTCGACGAGATCAGCACCTCGATGACGATCAATTCGCCAGCTGCGATTATCTGGGCGATGTATCTGGTGGTGGCGGAGAAGCGTGGCATTCCCTGGGACAAACTGCGCGGCACGCTCCAGAACGACATCCTGAAGGAATATATCGCTCAAAATGAATACATTTTCCCACCGGAGCCATCGATGCGCCTGGTCGTGGACACGATCGAGTTTTCCACCCGACATGTGCCGCAATGGAACCCGGTTTCGATCAGCGGCTACCACATCCGCGAAGCCGGCGCAACCGCCGTGCAGGAACTGGCATTCACCCTTGCCGACGGGCTGGCATACATCCAGGCGTCTATCGAACGTGGCCTGCATGTCGACGAGTTTGCGCCACGGCTCAGTTTTTTCTTCAACGCGCACAACGACCTGTTTGAGGAAGTGGCAAAATACCGCGCAGCACGGCGGATCTGGGCGCGCACGCTGCGCGAGCGGTTTGGCGCGCAGAATCCGCGCTCGCTCTGGCTGCGCTTCCACGCGCAGACGGCAGGGTGTTCGCTTACCGCGCAACAACCGGAGAATAATATCGTTCGCACCGCGATCCAGGCGCTTGCCGCCATCCTTGGCGGATGTCAGTCGCTCCACACCAACTCGATGGACGAGGCGCTGGCGCTTCCCTCTGAAAAAGCCGTCACCATCGCGCTGCGCACGCAGCAGATCATCGCAGAGGAGAGCGGCGTCGCCAACACCGTCGATCCGCTCGGCGGCTCGTATTTCGTTGAGGCGCTGACCAACCGTATGGAAGAGGAGTGTCTCGCTTATTTCCGCCGGATCGATGATCTTGGCGGCGTCATCCCCGCCATCCGTCGCGGTTTCTTCCAATCGGAAATTGCTGATGCCGCCTATCGCTATCAGCGCGAGATCGACTCCGGGCGGCGCGGCATTGTCGGAGTCAACCGGTATGCGGTGAAAACGCCGCTCGAAATCCCGATCCTCGAAATGGACCCGCATGGCGAGACGCGGCACCTGGAGCGCCTGAATCGCGTGCGCGCCACCCGCGATAACGCGCTGGTGCAGCACCGCCTGGCGGCGCTGCGCGAAGCAGCACTGGGGCAGGACAACCTGATGCCGCCGATCCTCGACTGTGTCCGCGCATATGCTACCATCGGCGAGATGTGTGACGTGCTGCGCGATGTGTTTGGAGTCTATCGCGAGATGGTCGTTGTGTAACACTTGAAGGTCGTGCATAGTTACCTAACGGTGTGGTATACTGACACGTTGGGTAAAAGTATGCGCCGCCATCACCACACTCACGTCGTTGTTGACGACACGCTGCTTCAGACGGACGGGCGAGACGCCATCGTAATCGGCTCGCCCGCCTGGTATGCCTGGCTGAACGACGAACAGACTGCATCCTTTGGGTATCGCAGTCCACGCGGCGGTTTTACGGCGCGCCGCGAGCGTCAGCGCAACGGCTGGTACTGGTACGCTTACCGTCGCGTCGGTGGAAAACTGCACAAGCGTTATCTGGGGCGCGCCCGCGATCTCACCACCGAACGGCTACACCGTATCGATGTGGCGCTTGCCCAGGGCGATGCACCATCCCATACCTCGACCACTTTCATCGATCAGGTCATGACAACCATCAGTCGGCTCCGCCCGCCGCCGCCGCGCCCGTCGCTGGTTGCCCGTCCACGCCTGTTGCAGCGCCTCGATGATGTGTTTCATACGGCGCTGACGCTGATCTCTGCTCCGGCCGGGTTCGGCAAAACGACTCTGCTGAGCGCATGGATAACCCATGTGCAAGCATCCCCGCATCCTGCCATCGCCTGGGTCTCGCTCGATACGAGCGATGACGACTCGGTGCGCTTCTGGAGCGCAATCACCCTGGCGTTGACAGCCATTCGTCCCGAGATAGGCGCATATACCCGCTCATTGATCGAGGCGCCGCAGCGACCGCCGCACACATTGCTGGCGCACGCGCTGCTCTCAGACCTGAACGCCGTTGGAGAGTCGATCATCATCGTGCTCGACGATTATCACCTGATGACCTCGGCGGAGGTGCATGAATCACTGACCGCATTCATCGAACACTTGCCGCCGCATGTTCATCTGGTTCTCGCCACACGCGCCGACCCGCCGCTACCGCTAGCGCGCTGGCGGGTGCGCGGGCGTCTTTCTGAACTGCGCACCGCCGATCTGCGATTCACAACCGACGAGGCCGCCGCCTTTCTCCATTCAACCATGGAGCTGGACCTGCCACCCGAGGTAATTCATGCACTGGAAGAACGCACCGAGGGATGGGTGGCGGCGTTGCAACTTGCGGCGCTGTCGATCCGCGATCGTGCTGATGTTGCAGGATTTATCCAACGCTTTGCCGGAAGTCACCGCGCGATTGTCGATTACCTGGCAGAGGAGGTCATCGCTCAGCAGCCGGATCACGTCCAGACATTTCTGCTACATACATCGATCCTCGAGCGTATGTCGGCGGCATTGTGCCATGCGCTGCTTTCCCCTGATACATCGGGCACGGGTGCGACCGACGCACAGGCGATGCTCGATTACCTGGAACGGGCAAACCTGTTCGTCACACCGCTAGACGAAGAGCGACGCTGGTATCGCTACCACCATCTCTTTGCCGAGATGCTGCGCGACCGGTTGCAGCACATCCGTCCCCATCTGGTTGCCGAACTCCATCGTCGCGCTGCACGCTGGCACCACGCTGCGGGGTTCGCCGACGCCGCCATCAATCATTTCCTTCAGGCGGGTGATGCCGCCTGCGCTGCTGATGTCATCGAAGCAATCGCGGACGCAACCCTCTGGGAACAGGACGATGCGCGGGCGCTGTTGCACTGGATCGCCGCGCTACCAGACGAGACCGTCCTGGCGCGTCCGCGTCTGGCGCTTGATCAGGTCTGGGCGCTCCTGGCGAGTATCCAATTTGATGCAGCAGAAGATCGCGCTGCTGAAGTCGAACATCTCCTGTCTCAAACCGATGCGCCAACACGCTCTCTGGTCATTGGCGAACTGGCTACGGTGCGTTCAGTTGCTGCGCGGGTGCGCGGGAATGTGCCACATGCGCTGGAGTACGCCACATGCGCGCTCGAACACCTGACCCATATCGATCACAGTCTTGCCCGTGCTATCGCCGTGATGAATCTGGTCGAGGCGCACCTGATGCAGGGAAATCTTTCGAGTGCAGAACAGGTCTGCGACGAATTGCGCGTTGCGTCGCTGAGCCGCAACCTGATTATCGCCCTGATCGGATTGTTATCGCGTGCTGGCGTGTATCGCCATCAGGGACGACTCACCGATGCACGCGCCCTGCTTGATGAAGCCTTACGCCTGCTTGATCGTCGCGGCGCTGCGGAACGCCCAATTGTCGCACTGATCCATCTGGCATTGGCAGACATCGCCTATGAGGAGAACCGGCTGGCAGAAGCGGAACACTACGCCTGCCTGGCGCTCAGGCGCGCAGAACGCTGGTGGAACAACGACATCCGCATCGACAGTACGGGGCTGCTTTCGGCAATCCGGCGGGCGTGGGGCGATGAAGCCGCCGCAGCGGAACTTGCCGAACAGGTCGAGCAACTCTGCCTTGAATATCGGGTTGGATGGATTGCCAACCATGTGATGGCGGGACGCGCAGAGCGTCTACTACGCGCCGGCGATCGACAGGCTGCCGAACAATGGTCAGCGACGTGCGGGCTGTCGCTTACCGATGATCCACAACCCGAACGGTTCTACGAATATCTGGTGCTGGCGCGTATTGCACGGGCGCGTGGCGAAGGGCGCACAGCGCTGCCGTTGCTCCAGCGGTTGCTCGATCAGAGCGAACAGGGGCGACATATCACCCGCATGATTGACATCCTGAAACTCCTGGCGCTTGCCCGCTATCAGGCGGGCGATGCTTCCGGCGCACATCGAGCGTTGATCCGGGCGCTGCGTCTCGCTGAACCCGGCGGTCTGGCGCGCACCTTTGTCGACGAGGGCGAGTTGATGGAACAGTTGCTCGCCGAGTGCGGCGCGTTGATCGCGCCACAAGCGCAACAGGGCGATAGGGACGCTCGCCGACTGCTGGGGTATGTGGATTATCTGATGAGGCTCTTCCGCGATACACCGGCGGGATTCTCCGCCTCCTCTTCTTCGGCAGCACCTCTGGCAGAACCGCTTACCGCACGTGAACTTCAGGTGCTGCGCCTGCTCGCTGCCGGGCGTACCGATCAGGACATCGCCGCAAGCCTGGTCATTGCCGTCAGTACCGTGCGATCGCATATCAAACGCATTTACGCCAAAATCAACGCACGTAATCGCACCCAGGCCGCTGCGCGCGCCCGCGACCTGGGCATCCTCAATTGATGCGGATTTCCCCACCGCGTTTCATCTATTTGAAGGACGCACGCTGCGGGATGTGATGGCAGAATCGTCGCAGGTAGAACTGACCCTCGCCTGGGATGCCCGGGATGGAAGAGGACTGCCTGCACGCCTGACGGCATGCGCGCGGTAGAGACGCTCCGGTGGAACTGTTGGGCAGGCGATAGCGGTCACAGAGGAGTTTGTGCATGTTCACCATTGATCGCTCACACACTTCATGGAAATATCCATTCGCGCTCATCTGGATCGGTCAGGCATTCTCGCTCTTTGGCAGCGGGCTGGCCGGCTTTGCCATTATCTGGTGGCTAACGGCCACCACCGGCTCGGCAACTGTGCTGGCCACAGCAACGTTGGTCGCCCTGTTGCCTGGCATTCTGATTGGACCGCTCGCCGGACCGTTGATCGACCGCTGGGATCGCCGCACAGTGATCATAGTCGCCGATCTGACTGGCGCGCTGGGAGCGGCTGTGCTCGCCGTGCTCTTCTGGGCTGATGCGCTCGCTATTTGGCACGTCTACCTCATTATGGCGCTGCGGTCGCTGGCTGGCGCGTTTCACTGGCCTGCTATGCAGGCATCGATATCGCTCATGGCGCCTGAACGTCATCTGGCACGCATTGGCGGGTTGAATCAGATGCTGTACGGGGCAACGAACATTGCCGCGCCACCGCTCGGCGCGCTGCTGATTGCCATCTGGCCCCTGCACGCGCTGATGCTGATCGATGTTGTAACGGCGCTGATCGCCGTAGCAGGCGTCGGTCTGGTACAGTTCCCCCGTCCGCTGCATCCTGCTCATTCCAGCGACGGCACATCGAATGGGGTGTTGGCGGAGATGATCGCCGGGATGCAGTATATCGGGCGCTGGCCCGGGCTGATTATTGTTATGACAATGGCAGCGTTGATCAACCTGCTCCTGACCCCGGCATTTTCACTGTTGCCGATTCTGGTGACGAAGCATTTCGGCGGCGGTGCGCTCCAGCTGGCTTGGATGAACGCTGCCGAAGGCGCAGGCATCGTGCTTGGAGGTCTAATGATCGGTGTGTGGGGCGGATTCGAGCGTCGCATGCATACCGTGGTCGTTGGATTGGCTGGTCTGGGCGTCAGCATTCTGGTGATTGGCGCTGCGCCTGCGGCGGCATTGCTACCTGCCCTTGCTGCAGTGGCTGTGGCCGGCGCGATGTCACCCGTGGTCAACGCTCCACTCATGGCGATTGTGCAGTCGGTTGTGGCGCCAGAAATGCAGGGGCGCGTCTTCACGGCACTGGGGAGCGTGTCGATGGCGATGACACCGCTGGGATTGATCATTGCCGGTCCGGTCGCCGATGCGTTGGGCGTGCAAGTCTGGTATCTGCTCGGCGGCAGCATCTGTCTGCTAATGACTCTTCTTGTGATCGGAATCCCTGCCGTGCGTGATCTGGAGGATCGTCCGCGTGATAGCGGCGAAAACGTGGCTGTCAGAACAGAGAAGGTTCCATCTTGACCAAGGCTCGTCCTGGCGCCCTTCCGTCACATCCCTGCACCCGGCGCACGGGCACGCCACCGGCACCGGGCGCGGGCACGCCACCGGCACGCCTCTACGGATCGTCTTCCGCCGCCTTCCGCTGTGCGCCCTGCAACCTCCACCCGGCGCGGGCATGCCACCGGCACGCCTCTACCTGCCGCCCTGCACCCTGGGCGCGACACCGCCGCGCCCCTACCCGCCGCCCTGCACCCTGGGCGCGACACCGCCGCGCCCCTACCTGCCGCCGTGCCACGGGCATCGTGAAACGTGCAACGTTCCCGCCTGCTACCCCTTCCCACGTTCAACATTCAACGTTCGATGCCGCTTCTCAGTTGCTTATCAGCATACCCCCTGTCCGCTGCGTGCTATAATCGAAAGGCGTCGATTGATTCGGTGCGAGTCGTCGGGCTGCACGTCTGATGCCCGTATTCAGCAGCCTTCTGAGGAGATGCGCATGTCGCGCTGGAGCGCCCTCGGGAATCTGTGGTCGACCCTGCGGGAGATCGATGTCAACGCGATCCGGGACGAAGCGGAACAGCCGCTCAATATTGTCGCTGTCGGGCACGATGCGGCATTGACGGCGATAGACACGCTGGCGCACCGTGGCTCCAACCGCTATCCCCCGTCAGGCGTCACATCCCTGACGCTCCTCTCATTGCACGACGCCGCTCGATTTCCTGATCGCCTGAGCGCCGCCGATGCACTCATTCTGGCGGTTGACAGCCGGGTTGGGGTGACGGAGAGAGATGCCGCCGCGCTGAGTCAGATTGACCGCCTGCCGCGCCCCACTCTGCTGATACTTCTTTTTGGAACACGCCTTGCGCCAGGGAGCGCGCCGCTCCCGGCGCCCGCCGCCGCACGCGCCGTGACCATCCCGGACATCAACCATACTGATGCTGCGCAGCGTTTGACCAATGCGCTGCTTGAACGTCTGCCGGCCAACGCATCACCTTGCGGCGGCGCGGCGGTTACCGGGCATCCGCTCCATCTATGCGCGTCGCCTGATCGACTCAACGTCGATGACGAATGCCACCTATGCGCTGGCATCAAGTCTGCCGGAACAGATACCGATCCTGGGCATCCCGTTTGCTGTGGCCGACATTCTGGTGCTCACCAAAAATCAGGCGATCATGGTCTACCGCCTGGCGCTGGCGTATGGCGCGCCGCCCGATTTTCGCCGACGCATCGCCGAAGTGATGCCCGTCGTCGGCGGCGCCTTCGTCTGGCGCGAAATCGCCCGCACGCTGGTCGGTCTGGCGCCGGTGTGGGGGATTGTGCCGAAAGTCGGCATCGCTTACGCTGGTACGTATGCAACCGGCGTGGCCGCCTGGCGCTGGTACGAAAAGGGTGAACTGGTTCCGCGTGAGGAACTCAAGCGCATTGCCCGCGAAGCGCAGGCAATCGGTCAGGAGAAAGCCCGCGAGGTGATCGCGCAGGCGCAGGCAACCAGGGAATCGACGGGCAATGCGGTCAAGGAAGCAGCAAACCGCGTCACCAGCCTGGGCGATCGGATTCGAGCGCATGGTCGGCACACGATGCGGCGCGTGCGCCATCACCTGCCGGCGCGCTTCCGCTCTGCGCCGCAAGCCGATGAATCAGATCAACCGCCAAAGGAGCATTGACTGTGGAACGTTTTATCATCGAAGGCGGTCACCGTCTCAGCGGCAGCATCCGACCGTCTGGCAACAAGAATGCTGCACTTCCCTTGCTTGCCGCAACCCTGTTGACCAATCACGACGTTGTGCTGCACAACTTTCCGCAGATCGGCGATGTCGCCGCCATGATAGGCTTGCTGGAGCGGCTCGGCGCTCGTGTCGAACGGCGCAGCGCGCATAGCTGGGCGGTGCAAGCCGCCGGAGTAGGCACGGCTGAACCCGATCCGGCGCTGGCGCGCAAAATCCGCGCCTCGGCGCTGCTCGCCGGTCCACTGCTCGCGCGGCGCGGGTATGTGACCATTCCCCGACCTGGCGGTGACATGATCGGGCGACGCCGGCTCGACACACACCTCAACGCACTCCGCGATCTCGGCGCGGCGGTTGAGGTGACGCCGACGGCGTACATTCTCCGTGCGGAACGATTGCGCGGCGCCGACATCTTTCTCGACGAAACGAGCGTCACTGGCACCGAGCAGGCCATCATGGCCGCTGTGCTTGCCGAGGGCGACACCGTGATCAGCAATGCCGCCTCAGAACCGCACGTCCAGGACCTCTGCCATTTTCTCAACCGCCTTGGGGCGCGCATTGAAGGGATCGGCACCAACCGCCTGTTCATTCAGGGCGTATCGTCGCTCGGCGGCGGTGAGTACACGATCGGACCCGACTTCATGGAAGTGGCGTCGTTCATTGGACTGGCGGCGGTGACCCGTAGCGCGTTGCGCATCACCGGCGCACGCCCGTCCGAGCACCGCATGACGCGCATCGCATTCGGGCGGTTGGGAGTCGCCTGGCGCGACGAAGGGGATGATATCGTCGTGCCCGCCGAGCAGGAATTATGCATCCGCAACGATGTGCACAACGCAATTCCGAAGATCGATTCATCCCCCTGGCCCGGTTTCAACCCCGATCTGATCAGTATTGCGATTGTGGTCGCCACGCAGGCGCGCGGTACGATTCTGATCTGGGAAAAAATGTTCGAGAGCCGGCTCTTTTTCGTTGACCGGCTCATCGGGATGGGGGCGCGCATTGTGCTGTGCGATCCCCACCGCGTGGTAGTCGTCGGTCCGAGCCAGTTGTTTGGCGAACCCGACGGGTTGCCAAGCCCGGATATTCGGGCAGGCATGGCGCTGCTGCTGGCGGCGCTCTGCGCGCAGGGGCGCAGCGTCATCTACAACATCGGTCAGATCGATCGCGGCTACGAGCGGATCGATGAACGCCTGCGCACCCTGGGAGCACACATCGAACGCGCCCGCTAATTCAACCTCGCAGACGATAGACAACCAGCGGACTGGAACCGACCGGATCGCGCAGCACCACGTCGATGTCGCCGTGACCCACGATGCCGCGGCTCAATGGATCGAAGTTGCGCTCGCCTTCGATGTAGTAGTAGTACACCTCGCCATTCAGACGGAAACCACGGATGTTGCTGGAGCGCACAACGATGCCAGGCGCCGCTTCGACCAGCGGATCATCGATGGTTTCATCGAGACGAGACTGAACTGCTGCACGAATGGTCTCCGCCTCGAGCGGCGTGAGCGAGGTGTACGGCGTGAGCAGCAGCGCTGCCAGAGCGACGAGTAGCGTGCTGAACGCCAGCATATTGACAGCAAACAACACCTGGTAGAAGCGTATGCTGCGCGATGGAACAGCAGGCGTCTCACGAACGACCGCAGCCGGCGAATACGGCGCCTGGATCATAGAATGCCTCCTCAGGCGTTCATGCAGCGTGCTCATCCTGTTATAATCAACGATAACATGAGTGTATATTGGCGCGTGCAGAAACACGATGGTCACTGGCTGAAACATAGCTGAGAATGTTCTCATTCACGCATTCCATGCAGAACCATCGTATTCTTGTGGCAACAACCATCGTGCTGGGGATAGCAGAAGGCGCGTTGATCGCACGATTCGTCCTGCGCCTCTTCGCCGCTCGTCCTGATAATCCCGCGGTTCAGGCGCTGTACACTGTCACACAACCAGTGATCGCACCGCTGCAAGCGCTCGATGCAGGGCAACCGCAGTACGGCGCATCACTCGAATATGCGACGCTCACGCTGCTGCTCGTGTTGCCGCTCATCACAGCGCTCATGTGGAGATGGACCAGAAATCGTTTGCCAGGCGCTTAGTTCTCGGTTCTTGGTTCTCGGTTCTTGGTTCTCGGTTCTTGGTTCTCGGTTCTTGGTTCTCGGTTCTTGGTTCTCGGTTCTCGGTTCTTGGTTCTCAACCAGGAGAATCCCATGGATCCATTACAGTTGCTGATACTACTGGTCATCGCCGGAATCTGCGGCGCCGTCGCCGAATTGATTGTCGGTTTCAGCCCACCAGGGTTACACGTGATGCTGGTGTCAATCATCGTCGGAGTCATTGGCGCATTCATTGGCAGTTGGATCGGCGGATGGATGGCCGAAATACTTGGTCTGCCGCCAATAACGGAGGTTCGGGTCGGCAATACGCGCCTTAACCTGCTGTACACCGTTCTGGGATCGACGCTGCTGCTGGTGATTCTCCAGGCGCTGCGCAGCGGACGGCAATGGTTCTCGCTCAAGAGGTAGGGGTTAGGGATTATTGACTGCGGGCAGAAGCATGCGGAAGACCATCTCGTCCCCACTGTGATGAGCAGTCAGCATGCCGTTGTGTTGCTCAACAATACTGTAACTCAACGGTAGTTCGATGCCATTCGCTTCACCGCGCACGGGACCATCTGGATCGAACAGCCGGGTCAGATCAGACTCCTCAATAAAAACGCCGGTATCGGCAAACTCCGTCACTGCCAGATGCGCTGTATCGTCAACCTGACGGTAGGTGCGAATCGTCAACCGTCCCCCGCGAGGCATGGCATAGACAGCATTGAGGATCAGGTTGTAACAGGCATAGCGCAAATGACTGGCGAATCCCGGCACACGCAGATCGTCGGGCGTAAATTCACGACGCAGATCGATAGCGCGTTCGCGCAGAATATCATCCGCCTGTTGCAGCGCCTGATCAAGAACCCGATGCAACGCCACCGGTCGCTTCTCCTGCCCTGACGAACGGTACAGATCGAGGATACGCCGCACGCTGGCAATGACGTGCTCCGTTTCCTGCTGCGCCATTGTCAGATAGCGCTGGCGCTTTTCGTCGTTGAGCGGGCGATGCTGCAACAGATAGAGCGTGTTGGCAATTGCCTGGAGCGGATTGTTGATCTCGTGGGCAAGCGCAGCGGTCAGGCGTCCTACCAGCGCCAGGCGCTCAGCATGCGCCTGATCGATCTGCCGCATCCGCTGCTGCAATTGCGCCTCGCACTCGGCGGCGCGATTGAGTGTGGCGCCGATGAGCGTGGCTGCCGCATTCAGGCACGCAACGACGTCAGTGTCGTTGATTGCGCCATCAGGCAATGCCGCAAAGATAACTCCCTTCGCTTCACCGCCGGCGAAGGGCGCACAGATCAGCGCAGCGTCGGTCGCCAGGGTTCGCTCCCAGGAAGCGGGAACAACTTCACTCGTCGAAGACGTAATCGCACACCCTTGTGCAATGGCTGCACCGCAGAGGCTGCCAGACAGCGACAGCGCCACCGGCAGCGCTGGCGCTCTTCCAAACGACGCCGCTCGCCTGACACGCAACATATCGTCGTCTACCAGCATCACGTAGCCGCGCAACAAAAACGGCGCTGCATCGAGCCGCGCCGCAATCACATTAGGAGCCTCGGCAGCTGTACGACACTGCGCCAGCGCCAGTCCGGTCTGCGCGACCCACGCCAGATGCCCGGCGCGCTGCGGCAAGGTGATGCCTTCCACACGGCTACTCTGCAGGCTTTCGTGCTGTTTGGAGAGTGCGACTCCGGTTGTATCCTGTTGCGTCACGTTCAACCACCATAGCGTCGTCGCAGTTCAGCCCAGACATCCTCGAGCGTCATGCCCTGGTGTTGCAACAGCACCAGCGTATGGTACACCAGATCCGCGACTTCCCAGGCTATCTCGGCGGGTGCGCCGTTTTTTGCCGCAATAATAACTTCCGCTGCTTCCTCGCCGATCTTTTTGCCAATCCGATCAACGCCTCCCATGAGCAGCTTCGTGGTGTACGAACCCTCTTTCGGAGCGGATGCACGCTGTGCAACAACGTTGGCGAGGTCAGTGAGGATAACGGAGGATGGCATGCGCGTTTCGGTCGGATCGCCATCGAGGGTGCGATGAAAGCAACTCACCCGACCGGTGTGGCACGTGGGACCAGCCGGTTCTGCAAGCGCCAGCAACGCATCGCCATCACAGTCCTGCCGGATTTCGACCAGACGCAAGACGTTGCCAGAGGTTTCGCCCTTGCGCCAGAGCGCCTGCCGGCTCCGGCTCCAGAATGTCACCATGCCCGAGACCAGCGTTTGCTGCAATGCCTCCTCGTTCATATATCCCAGCATCAGCACCTCGCCGCTCCGTGCGTGCTGTACGACAACCGGGATCAGACCTGCTTCATTGAACTGCATACGGACAGCGTCTCCATCTCCACCTTGTCGCCCACCCTTTACCCTGTACCGCAAGCGTTGGCTGAGCCTGTCGAAGCCAACGCCAACTGCAAGGCAACAGGCGCCTCACGTGTGGCGCGTATTGCTCTAGTGGAGAAAGTGTCGTCTTCCAGTAAACACCATCGCCATGCCTAACCGGTTGGCGGCAGCGATCACCTCGTCATCGCGCACCGACCCACCCGGCTGAATGACCGCCGTTGCGCCAGCCGCCGCCGCAATCTCGACGCTATCGGCGAACGGGAACAACGCATCACTGGCGATGGCCGATCCGGCGAGCGAAAGACCAGCGTTCTGCGCCTTCCACATCGCCACTCGGGTGCTATCGACGCGGCTCATCTGCCCGGCGCCGATCCCCAGCGTGCGATCGGCGGCAGCAAACACGATCGCATTCGACTTGACGTGCTTCACGACGCGCCAGGCGAACCGGAGCGCAGCGCGTTCGGCATCCGTCGGCGCGCGTTGCGTCGCCACCTCGAACGGTTCCTCATCGAGCGGCGCAAGGTCCGGCTCTTGCGCCAGGAGACCGCCGGGGACGCTGTGATACGCCAGCCCATGCGCCTGATTGACGGAGCGCAGCACGCGCATCAGACGCCGGTTTTTCTTCTTGCGCAACAGAGCCAGTGCATCATCAGCGAAGGCCGGCGCAATGACAATCTCGGAGAAAATCTCATCAATCGCCTGCGCCAGCGGCAGATCGAGCATCTGGTTCACGGCGATGATGCCGCCAAACGGCGCTTCCCGGTCAGTGGCGAACGCTTTCTCCCAGGCTTCGAGCGGCGTGGCGCCAACCCCGACGCCGCACGGGTTTGTGTGCTTGACAATCGCCAGCGCCGCACCTTCCGCCGGGTCGAACTCCTCGATCAAGGACTGGACCGCAGCAATATCGAGGATATTGATATACGACAACTCACGCCCGTGCAGTTGCTCGAAGAACGTATGGAAATCGCCGTAGAGCGCCGCGCGCTGATGCGGATTTTCGCCGTAGCGCAGGTCCTGCGCCTTGCGAAACGCCAGCGGCAGCGTGTCGGGGAAACGTTCATCGGACAGATACCCGGCGATGGCGGCATCATACGCGGCTGTATGAGCAAACGCGCGCGCCGCCAGGCGCCGCCGCAGATCAGGCGTCACCGTTTCGGTGCGCAGCGCCGTGAGCACCGTGTCGTAATCGTCCGGGCTGACGACCACCAGCACCGACTCGTGGTTTTTGGCGGCGGCGCGAACCATAGCGGGACCACCGATGTCAATCTGTTCGATTGCTTCAGCCGGGGTGACATCAGGGCGGGCAATTGTCGCACCGAAAGGATAGAGATTGACCGCCACAAGATCGACCGGCACAATGCCATGAACATCGAGCGCCGCCATATGGTCTGGATCATTGCGGCGCGCCAGAATGCCGGCGTGAATAGCGGGGTGAAGCGTTTTCACCCGCCCATCGAGGATTTCGGGAAAACCGGTGACCTCGCTGACCGGCCGGACCGGAATGCCGGCCGCAGCCAGCGTTCGCGCCGTGTTGCCGGTCGAAATGATCTCATAGCCAAGTTCGGCAAGGCCAGCGGCAAACGTGTCGATGCCGCGTTTATCAGAGACACTTACAAGCGCACGCACTCTGCGCCTCCATACGTACAAACGCCGCCTGCTTTTTCAAGCGAAAGCCGGCGCACTCTTTAGTTTTCATTGTACCACAGAGCACTACGTGCAGGTTTCCTGGCGCCGCTTCAGCGCAGTTGCCAGACTTCGGCGCCTTCCAGCAACAACCTGATCTGCGGCGGACAAGCAAGATCGATCTTGCCCATGAATCCGTCGCACCTGGCATGGGCGCACGCCTCGCCTTAAGGTGGAACATTGGCGGTCACCGCTGCAACACGAGGCGGGCACAGTTTCGGACGGGCGCGGAGACGACCGGGCGCCGGTGAACAATCGGACGGATACAGGCAGGAGAGTTGCCGATGAAAGGCGGCTTCCTGAGCCTTAACCCCTGAAGACCTGCTCAGCAAACGAACGCATGTGGGCAAGAGGCTCACGGACACGCGCTTCGCCAAACGTGCGGATTGCTGATGCCTCAAAGAGATTAAGCGCCAAGACGACCTGTTCATAGGTCGCCGTATCCTGGTCGTGGATGCTGGCGCGCACATACGCCTCGACCAGCAGAGCGCGAGCGGGGGGACCAAGCGCATCCAGGACGATCCGTTCAAGTTCAGGGAACAGCGAATCGGTCAGGTTCGAGTCACGTTTTTCGACCAGGCCGCTCTCGAGCAGGCGGTTCAGGATCTCGCACGTGCGCGCCTCGCCGAGGCCGCTGCGCTGTGCGATATACCCAACGGTATTCTTGCCATTCACCATCGTCAGCACGCGCCACTCATCGGCTTCAAGGCTAATCTCGCTGCCGGTAGACGACGGGTTAGGCACGAGGCGCAGGATCGTATTCATGGAAAGCGCTGGTTCCGGCGCATGCGCCATCGCCTCCTGACGCATAATGCCTTCCATGATGATCATATTATTGCTCTGGGTGATGGTCGGCTTATCGAGCGTCACATCTTCGTGGAAGCGGAAGGGACCGGCGGTGAGCGTGAAGAACGTATACGCCGCTTCGAGCGGGGGCAACGATCCCAGGCGGGCGCCAATAATGCGACCATCGCGGAAATAGAGCCAGCCATCGATCTCCTGAGAGCCGCGTCTGCCCTGGAGATGCACGGCGCCCGACTTATTGCTCAACTCGATCAATTGAATGATATCGGTGAGCGAAAACTCGCTCAGATCGCCTGCGAGTGCCATGGCTCACATCCCGGGCGCACAGATTGGAAGGCGTATCACGTTCAAGAATCTGTGCCCACTACAGTTTGCTGATCACCAGTTTACTGATCGCCTTCAGGGTATCGAACACCCCGGCGCCGTTGGTTGCCGTTGCCTCGAACCGTTGCCACCCCAGCGTATTCAGGTACTTATCGAGGGTTGCGACCGGAAGCGCGCCAGGGACATCGCGTTTGTTGTACTGCAAGACGACCGGAAAGTCCTGGAAGCGCTTATTCTGCCGTGTGATATTGACGGCAAGTTCGCGCAGGCTGCGGATATTCTCCTCGAGTTTGTGCTTCTGCGAGTCAGCGACGAAGACCACCCCATCGGCGCCGCTGAGCACCGCGACGCGTGTGCGCTCATACAACACCTGACCGGGTACCGTATAGAGGTGAAAGCGCGTCTGGAACCCGCGCACCTTCCCCAGATCGAGCGGCAGGAAGTCGAAGAAGAGGGTGCGCTCCGTCTCTGTCGCAATAGACAGCAACTCCCCTTTGGTTTCTTTTGGAACCTGGCTGTGGATGTACTGCAGGTTGCTGGTTTTCCCGCTCATGCCAGGCCCATAATACACGATTTTGCAGTGGATCTCACGTGCAGCAACGTTGATCAGAGCCATAGGTCCTCTCGCCTGCATGCCGGCGGCCATGCCATATGGCGCGAACGCGCGGCAGTGGCCGTCTAGTCGCGGAACAGGAGGTCAATCGTATCTTCCATCGAAGTGCGGAACGACGAGCCGAGCACATCGTCGCGCGCCTTTTGTTGCTCACGCACACGCTCGAGAACCACACTCAGATCATCAGTGGCTTTCTTCGTCAGCACCTTCACCAGACCGATGTGCGTCCCTTTGTTGAAAATAATGCACAGTATCCACTGATCTTCGATCAGCGAAATGAAAATATTCTCGCGCACACCCTGCGTAAACAACTGGCGGAAGTCTTTCTCGCGCAACAGTTTGGCAACCTCGCGCGAGGAGGCGAACGTACCGGCGATCAGCGCTCCCAGGGCGGTAATATCCTGGCGTGCAGCGTCGCCCTGTGCCGTGATCACCTGGCCGCTCTTGTCAAGAAGCAGGACGTAATTGCCACCCGTGTCTTCGGCAAGGCGCACCAGGCATTCTTCGATGACTTTGATCTCTTCAGCCGGAACTATCTGACTCGTAAGTTGTGGATCCATGCGGCTCTCCACTCTGCGTGCGGCGGCCTGCACCGGGACAGGCATGTGCAGACTGTGCACCCGCCCTATCTTCCGCTATTATAGCATACCGCTCGTGCCGCAGACGGACCACTGCGCCTGCTGCGATGCGCGGACGTGTGGCGCGTCTGCTGCAGTCTACTCCCCATTATACTACACTGTCTCGAACCAGAACGTGATCGAAGCGATAACAACGTGATTGCAGCATCGCTACATTTTGCGCTTGCGCTATGCTGCCCGATACCTATGTCGATTTCGGATAATAATGTGATTGCAACATCGCTACACTTTGCGCGTTATCCCTCATTATCATTGCGCTCGCGTTCTTTAGGAGGACGCCCCGTGCGAATGTTGCGCAGCGATTGGATGGTGGCTGCCAGCGCCCGATCCGCCCACCCGTAGATCGTCGGCCGACTCTTGCGCAGATCTTCGGCGATCTGAGTGACGTTGGTGCGATATTCCGGATCGAACGTCGCCAGGTTGATGCGCGCCGATGCTACGATCTGTAAAATCTCTTCCTCACTCAGGTCGTGTTCGCGGATAAGTTTCCTGGCTCGCTTGCTGCTCAGATCGAGTCGCATAGATGCGCACCTTTACGCTCGCGCCCTGTATCCATATGCTGGCGGGCAGGCTCGTGACGGATGGTTTGTACAGTGTGATCATAGCATGAGGATAACCAGTTGTCCAGTGCTATTTGTAAACAGTAATCACCCAGCAGCATGGCGCGTGCAATTCGGGAAAGCCGATCAGGTAGCGGCTCATGCCACACCGCTTCACGCCGAAAACCTTTCCGAAACGTGACGACATGTAAGTATTAACAGTCCGTCGCCCTTAAAAAACCCTGCCTGCCGGCATGTGGATGCCGACAGGCAGGGGGTCAGCCGATCCTGCGCAAAACGATCAGTTGCTCGTCGGGTTGATCAGAATCCGGCGCGGCTTGACTTCCTCAGCCTTGGGGATCTCCAGCCGCAACACGCCATTGTTCAGCGTTGCTTTGATGGCATCAGCCTTGACCGAGCGCGGCAGGGCAACCTGGCGCTGGAAGGCGCCATAGCGCCGCTCGATGCGATGATAGTTGCGCTTGCTCTCCTGCGACTCCTGCTTGATCTCGCCCTTGATCGTCAGCAGGTTGTTCTCGACCATCACTTCCAGGTCTTCGGGCTTCAACCCAGGCACCGCCGCCTCGACCAGATAGGCGTCCTCGGTCTCGCTCAGGTCAAGCGCCGGAACGAAGCCGCCCCGCGCCAGGTCCGGCCGCACAAAGCTTTCCTCGAACAACTGATTCATCGCCTCACGCAGGGTCATCATTTCCTGGAAGGGATCCCAGCGAGTCAGGTTCGTCATGGCTTTATCCTCCTTTGTCAGGTCCATATGTTGCTGGACGTTGCTGTGAGCGTCGTTGTTTGCTTGCTTCCGTTGAGCAGTATATGCGATGTGTGTTAGAATGCCATCTACGGAGCGTTAGAACGATGTTAGACCGGTATGATCAACGTTTGCGGCAGCTGGAGTCGCTGTTGCGCGTGAGTCGTGCGATCACGGCACAACTCGATCTCACCAGTGTGCTCAATCTGGTGATCGAGGCGGCCGTCGATCTGCTCGCCGGCAGTTCGGGATTGATTGCTCTGCGCGACGATGACGGAACGACGCGCATTTATGCGGCATATGGTCTGGCACGTGACACCTGGCCCGCATTCGACGACCTGCTGGCGACGCCGCTGAGCGATCAGCAGGCGCTGGTGCACCACCTGCGCGAAGCAGGCGCCGGGATCGGGTTGCCATTACGCCACGTCAGCGCCTTGCCGCTCGTGTTCCGCGGCGCGACCGTCGGGGTGATCTATGTCTTCCGTGCCGCCCTGAACGTCGAGTTTACCGCCGAAGAACATCAACTCCTGACCGCATTCGCCGATCAGGCGGCGATTGCCGTCTCCAATGCGCGCCTGTTCCAGAGCGTTCTGCGCGAGAAACAGCATCTCGATGCGCTGATCGAGAACAGCGCCGATGGCGTGATGATCCTCGATGAACGCTGGCGCATTGCCACCTTCAACCGCGCGATGGAACTGCTGACCGGCTGGAGCCGCGAGGAGGCGATCGGTCGCCCGTGCGCCGAGGTGCTGGCCATCCACACGCCGCAAGGCGCCAATCTCTGTCTGACCGATTGCCCGCTGCAGCGGCAACCATTCGAGCCGAACCCGGTCGCCGAAGGGTGGATCACAACCCGGGATGGACGGCGTCTCTATATCCAGAGTCGCTATGCAGCGCAGCGCAGCCCACAGGGCGCTTTTCTTGGCGCAATTGCGAATGTTCGTGATATTACCGAACAGAAGATCGAAGCCGAGATGCAGAACACATTCATCTCGGTCATCTCGCACGAACTGCGCACGCCGGTCAGCATCATCAAAGGATATGCCGAGACGCTGGCGCGCCAGGACGCGACATGGGATGCAGCGACCCTCCGCGAGGGATTGACCATCATCATCGAAGAGGCGGATCGCCTGGCGCAGCAGATCAACACGCTGCTGGAAGCCTCCCGTCTCCAGACGGACAGTATGCGCCTTGAGTTGAGCGACTGGTCGGTGCTCCCACTCGCAGAGCGAGTCGTCGAACGCTTCGCGCCACAGGCCGGCGACCGGTTTACCTTCAAGATCGACATCCCCGCCGATTTTCCGCCGGTGCATGCCGATTACGAACGCACGCGCACCGTCCTGGAGAATCTGGTCAGCAATGCGATCAAGTACAGCCCGAATGGCGGGTTGGTGCGGATTACAGCGCGGGTGAGCGGCGATTTTGCGATCATCTCGGTGAGCGATCAGGGGATCGGCATACCGCTCGAAGAGCAGAAAAAACTCTTCCGCCGCTTCTATCGCGTTGATAACCGGCTGCGCCGTGAAACACAGGGAGCAGGGTTGGGATTGTTCCTCTCGCGGGTCATCGTCGAAGCGCAGGGTGGGCGAATCTGGGTCGATAGCCGTCCAGGGCGCGGGGCGCGTTTTTCGTTCACGATACCGCTGGCGACGCCGGTTCTGAGCGATCAGGCAACGCTGGACGAAACAGACACTGCCATATCCGGCGCGCATCCCGAACCGGTCGTAGAGGCGCTTCCCCGCGAGGAACCGCCGTTGCTCGAGGATCATGAGCGTTAAGGAAAGAGCGCATATGTCAGAACTGAAAGACAAGTTGATCCTCGTCGTCGATGACGAGCCGCGCATGGTCAACTTCATGCGCATGAACCTGGAACTCGAAGGATGCCGGGTAATCAGCGCATCGAACGGTCGTGAGGCGCTGGAAAAGGTGCGCGACGAAATGCCGGACGTGGTGCTGCTCGATATCATGATGCCGGTGATGGATGGCTTCGAGACGCTGCGCCGCTTGCGACAGGCATCATCAGTGCCGGTGCTGGTGCTGACTGCGAAAGATGACGAAGAGGACCGCATCAAAGGGTTAGAACTGGGCGCCGATGACTATATTGGCAAACCCTTCAGTCATCGGGAACTGGTCAGTCGCATTCGCGCGGTGCTGCGACGTCATTACACCCCGCCGCCGGCGCCACAGACGCTGGTCAGGGTCGATGATCGGCTCCAGATCGATTTTGCCCGACGCGAGGTGCTGGTCAATGGCGAACGGGTCAACCTGCGTCCGACGGAGTATCGGCTCCTGTACCATCTGGTGCAGAATGCGGGGTATGTTATGACCCACGAGCAACTTCTGAGCAAGGTGTGGGGACCGGAATATCGCGATGAGACGCACTATCTGAGGCTCTATATCACCTATCTGCGTCAGAAGATCGAGGAAGACCCGGCAAATCCGAAGTACATCCTGACAGAACGCGGCATCGGGTACCGTTTTGTCGATTTCAAGCGCGAGGGGCACGGATGAGGCGAGAGGCGAGAGGCGAGAGGTGAGAGGTGCGAGGCGAGAGGCGAGAGGTGCGAGGTGAGAGGTGAGAGGTGAGAGGCGAGAGGTGAGAGGTGAGAGGTGCGAGGCGAGAGGCGAGAGGCGAGAGGTGAGAGGCGAGAGGCGAGAGGTGCGAGGTGAGAGGCGAGAGGTGCGAGGCGAGAGGCGAGAGGCGAGAGGTGAGAGGCGAGAGGCGAGAGGTGCGAGGCGAGAGGCGAGAGGTGCGAGGCGAGAGGCGAGAGGTGCGAGGCGAGAGGTGCGAGGTGCGAGGCGAGAGGTGCGAGGCGAGAGGTGAGAGGTGAGAGGCGAGAGGTGCGAGGCGAGAGGCGAGAGGCGAGAGGCGAGAGGCGAGAGGCGAGAGGCGAGAGGCGAGAGGGTTGCAGGTTACAGGTGGGAAGGCTCTTCTAACCCCTAACCCCTAACCCTTCTCCCGGTTCTCGGGTCTCACTTCCTGGTTCTTCTTTCCCAAACAACACTCCCCGCCGGATCACAATGACCCCGAACACTCCGGTTTGTTCGACCACAATGGCGTGGCGCTTCCACAATTCCAGCACAGCCCAGAACGCCACGACGATCTCGACGCGCTGTGCGGCAAGTGGGATGATTTCCTCGAATGCAATCCACGGACGCGCCTGTAAGCGGGAGCGAATGCGGTCGATCATCTCGCCGACGGTGATGAGTTTTGGCGCCGGCAGCGCGACAGGCGGCGGATCGAGCGGCAGCATCAACTGCCTGCGACGTTGCATAGCGGCAATCAGATCGGCGATGGTATGGTCGAGCCGTGCAAGGCGGGGCGCCGGCGGCGGAGCAAGCCGTGCATACATGCGTCGGCCCTCGGCGAGACGCAGCAGCGACGCCAGTTGCCGGAAACGCTGATACTCCTGCAACTGACGCACCAGCGCATTGCCTTCATCGTCGGGTTCCTGGTCGCTGACGACTGAGAGACGCGGCAGCAACGCCCGCGACTTCAACAGCAGCAGGCGCGCCGCCACAACCAGAAATGCCGAGAGCGACGCCGGATCCGGCGCGTCTATCGCACGCACGTGGGCAAGGTACTGATCGGCGACGTGCGCCAGCGCGACGCTGGTCACATCAAGTTCCTCGCGTTCGATCAAGCGCAACAGCAGATCGAGAGGACCTTCGAAGACCGGCAGCGTCACGGTGTAATCGATCGACCCGATGAACATCGCCATTCAGTTTGCATCGTCTGCTGCATGTAGCGCATTTGTAAATGGCGTAACACGTCGCTCTGCATAGTCGCGCAGGATCTGCACGACTGCCGGATGACTGCCGGCAGCTTCGGCGTAGGCCACACTGCGCCTTTCGTGAGAGGCATGGAGCGCAAATGGATAGAGCAAACCGCGCCCATCACGCGCTGCGCGCTCATACAGGTCAGGCGCGTAGTGTTGCATCACCACAATCAATCCGTAGTAGAGCAGAGGGATCGTGCGGCCCTCCTCATCGACCTTGCCGCAATCGTGGAGCAATGCCGCCTGCAGGAGATATGGGTCAGCGTGACCTGCGCGCATCAGCGCGTGATAAACATTGAGGCTATGACGCTGAACGAACCGCGGCATCCGCTCAAAGAGGAGCAATTGCGGGTCGCTCAGTACACGCACCAGCAGCACTCGTTCTTCAAGATGAATGATAGCGATCAGGGCTGAGATGAACTGCCGGATCCGGTAGAACCACCGTTGTCGTGACAACAATGGATGTACTCCCGACCGTTCATCTCTGGCCTATATGATCTCATCGATCTGCGCTGCCAGGTCGAAATCCTTGCGGGTCAAACCGCCTGCGTCATGCGTGCTCAGGCTGAGTGTTACTTTTCGCCAGCGAACGTCGATATCGGGATGATGCCCTGCGGCTTCGGCGAGGAACGCAACATTGACGACGAATGCAATAGCGGATGGAAATGAGGGGAGTTGAAAGGTCTTGCGAATTTCGTTCCCCTGACGAGTCCATCCGGTCAGGTCGCCGAGACGCTCTTCGATCTCGGCGTCATTCAGCAGGTCTGCCATGAATACTCTCCTTACATCCACGAACGATGCGAAACGACCGGTTCGATCCTATCGCATCTTTCATTTTCAGGACACACGTTTTGCGAGACACTCCCCGAAACAGCAGATGGCGATGGATGACGCCACGTGCCCACTCACAGTATACCAGGAGTTGCACAGAACAGAGTCAAGTCCTGATTCAACGAGATGTTGCACAATACTTGCCCCTGGTGACCGTCTTGCGGCGGACGTTGGCTTCGACAGGCTCAGCCGCCGTCTGCCGCTCCAAGTTCTCACACGAACGTGCGGTCAGTCCGCCCGGCGGCTGAAGCCGCGGGCTGCGGTTGCCAAGCCTGCGCGATCCTGATCTGTGCATTGAACACAACGCCCTCTGTTGGGCAACAGAGGGACGTATAGACCGGGGAATCTGCATCAATCGAGATAACCGCGCAACTTCTTGCCGAGGTGGGGATGGCGCAATTTCCGCAGCGCCACGGCTTCGATCTGACGAATTCGCTCACGGGTAATGCCGAACTCCGTGCCCACTTCCTCGAGTGTGCGGTAACGACCATCCTTCAGCCCATAGCGCAACTGGATAATCTTCCGTTCACGCTCAGGGAGTTTTTGAAGCACCTCTTCGAGTTGCTCACGCAGCATCGACGAAGCAGCAGCCTCGGCAGGGGTCGAGATACGATCATCCTCGATAAAGTCGCCCATACGGCCTTCGCCTTCCTGACCCACCGGCATTTCCAGCGAAAGCGGGTGCATCGACGCTTCCAGGGTGCGGCGCACTTTCGTCGAACTGATGCCCATCGCATCGGCAATCTCTTCCGGGGTCGGTTCGCGCTGCATCATCTGCTGGAGTTTATGCGAGGCGCGCTTGACCTGACTGATCGCTTCGCCCATATGCACCGGCAGGCGAATGGTGCGGCTCTGGTCGGCGATAGCGCGCGTGATCGCCTGGCGGATCCACCATGTTGCGTAGGTGGAGAACTTGTGCCCTTTGGTGTAGTCGAATTTTTCGACTGCGCGCATGAGGCCGATATTTCCTTCCTGCACCAGGTCCATCATCGTCAGCCCATACGATGTATATTTTTTGGCAATCGAGACGACCAGACGCAGATTGGCCTGGATCAGGTGCTGACGCGCTTCGTTCCCCTGCGCAACCTGCTGTTCGTACATCAAGCGCTCCTGCCAGGAGCTGTACTCCTCGCATTCGAGCGCTCGCCGGGCGCGATGTCCGGCCTCCATCGCTTTTGCCAGCATCACTTCCTGCTCTGCCGACAACAATGGAACCTGTCCGATCTCCTGCAGGTACATTCGAACCGGATCATCGAGCGCCACATCGGTCAGGTCCGGCATTTCCGTCAGCAGTTCATCATCGCCGGCCGCACCATGGTCGCTCATATCGAGCGGGGTTTCGACTACCCGAATGCCTTCTGCCTGGAGTGATGCGTACAGTTGATCAACATCGGCGACGTGATGCTCGGGCTGCGGGAGGGCTTCGAGGATTTCGTTATAGGTGAGGTATCCACGTGTGCGCCCAATGTCGAGCAGATACTCAATCGCCGGCGCCCACGCCTGTTGTGTCTGTTCCACGATCTCGGTGGTCATGGATTTGCCTTCTCGTGTTGACTTCACTAGCGGCCATGCAAAGGACCTCCCCTTGCAGACCTTGCGAATAACAACTGTATGAAAGGGTTATCTGGCAACAAGACGGGGCTAAGAGTAAACGACTCTAAGCCCCCAACTTCATTCCCTGACCAAAGCGCAAGCCTGGCGCTCTGTTGTTTCTTGCGCTACTATACATTAGCAAGTGGTTAAAGTCAACCCCCTTATCCACGGATGTTATAAACACTTTGTCCACAATGTTCACAGCTATGACTATCACGACGCGCCGGATTGGGTCATCGGGGTGCTGGAGCGAATTCA
This sequence comes from Roseiflexus sp., assembly GCF_057785375.1. Taxonomy (NCBI): domain Bacteria; kingdom Bacillati; phylum Chloroflexota; class Chloroflexia; order Chloroflexales; family Roseiflexaceae; genus Roseiflexus; species Roseiflexus sp. The sequence continues at coordinate 36,811 of NZ_JBYNRX010000104.1, read as the reverse complement.
GGCGTCGCCTGAACAGTCTCGTGCGCTCGCCATGACAGCATACAGTAGCGCGTAGATGCAGTTCGGCAGGCTCACCGCAACGAGGAGCAGGACGATGCAGTTATTATAATTGGAGCGAGTTACAACACTGGAGTCACATCATGCATTTTCGCGAGTCGTTGGAAGCCGCCGCGCGGCGGAATCAGAGCCGGTTGTGCGTGGGGTTAGACCCGGAACCAACTCGCATGCCGGATCATCTGCCGAAAGATGCCGATGGCATCTATGCGTTTTGCGCCGCCATTATGGACGCCACTGCCGACCTGGTTTGCGCATTCAAGCCGAACGTCGCCTTCTTCGAGGCGCATGGCGCAGCCGGCTGGTCGGCGCTCGAACGTCTTATCCGGCGCCGTCCGGGACCGCCTATCATCCTCGATGCCAAGCGCGGCGATATTGGTTCCACGGCTGAAGCATATGCACATTCGGTGTTCACGGCGCTCGGCGCCGATGCGGTGACATTGAATCCGTATCTTGGCAGCGACGCGCTCGAACCATTTCTGCGGCACGCCGATCGCGGATGTTTTATTCTCTGCAAAACGTCCAATCCTGGCAGCAACGATGTGCAGGATGCGCGGCTGGCGGATGGACGCCCATTGTACATAGCGGTTGCTGAGATGGCGCGTGATCACTGGAATAGGCATGGCAACGCAGGGCTGGTCGTCGGCGCCACGCACCCTGCGGCGCTGGCAGACATCCGGCGCATTTGCCCGGACATGCTGATCCTGGCGCCAGGAGTCGGGGCGCAGGGCGGTGATCTGGAGGCGACCGTGCGCGCCGCCGCAGCAGGCGGTGATCCGCAGTTGATTGTCAATGTGTCGCGCGCCGTCCTGTATGCGGATCGGGGCGCGAACTTCGCTGCGGCGGCGCGCGCAGCGGCGCGTCGGCTGCGCGACGCCATTAATGCCGCTCTGTAAACCGTTGCAGGCGACGTTCCATGCTCGCATTTCTCCTGGACGCGCGGGCGTCTCAACTGAAGCGTAACAAGTGACGATCGCCTGCCTGTCCTTTGGCGCTTGTGGAAACCATTTCGCTGCCGATGTTCCATTTCGAGGACTGCCCCCGCCCCCCCGTGTTGCGTGGACAGCAGAGCCGTTGGTCCCGGCGGTGAGCCGTAAGCGACGATGCTCGTGTTGTATAATGGCGGGAGGTGCATCATTATGGAAGACTCAGGGTATTGAAGGCGGGAAGGTTGCAGGTGGGAACGTGCAGCATAGCGCGTCCTAACTCCTAACCCTTAAACCCTAACCCCTACTAGAGAGGACCCGCTATGGCGCGGGGGCATGATATAGAGCGCTTGGTCGCCGATAATCGCAAGGCGCGCCACGATTATTTCATCGAAGAAACCTACGAAGCCGGGGTAGCGCTGACCGGCAGCGAGATCAAATCGATCCGCGCCGGTCAGGTGAACCTGCGCGGCGGATATGTGCGCATCGTCAATGGCGAGGCGTGGTTGTACGATGTCCATATCGCGCCCTATGAGCAGTCGGGGAAATATTTCAATCACGAGCCGACCCGACCGCGCAAGTTGCTGTTGCATCGACGCGAAATCTCGCGCATTGCCGGGCAGGTCGAGCGGCAGGGGTACACGCTCGTGCCGCTTCGCCTGTACCTGCGCGGAGGGCGCGCGAAAGTCGAGATCGGCCTGGCGCGCGGGAAGAAGACATACGATAAGCGTGAAGATATTGCACGCCGTGAGGCGCGCCGCGATATTGATCGCGCACTCAAGGAACGAACACGACGCTGATGGGGTCGCCAAACCTGCCCTGGCGTTGTTTATGGAGCGATCAAGCAAAACCTGGACAATCAAGGATGGGGAGCGGTTCACGCCGGCTTCGACACGCTCAGCCACCGGCAGCGGCGACCGGCTCGACTAACGCCGGCTTCGACAGGCTTCGCTTCGACAGGCTCAGCCAGCGTCAGCCGCAGACGGTCAGTGCAACATCCGGTTGTTCGCTCTATGAGAGCGGCTCTTGTTCGGTTTCCTTCAGGCTTTGCCGTCCCGGCGGATCGAACGACGGGTCCTGGAAGCAGTATCCGATGCCGCGCACGGTTCGAATCAACATCGGATTGGCGGGATCGGGTTCCAGTTTCTCGCGCAACCAGCGCACATGGACGTCAATCGTCCGGTTCGACCCGAGGAAATCGCTGCCCCAGACACGCTCCAGCAGCAGATCGCGCGATAAGGCGACGCCGGCATTGTGCATCAGACAGGCGAGCAGGTCGAATTCTTTATGCGAGAGTTCGATCTCACGCTCCTGGTACCAGACCCGCCGGCTGTTGCGATCCAGTTGCACTGGACCGACGCTGAGCACACTGGAAGCCGGCGTCTGCCGTTGACGCTCGTTCCAGCGCAGAATCGCCCGTACTCGCGCCAGCAGTTCGCCCATGCTGAACGGCTTCACCACATAGTCAATGGCGCCGAGTTCCAGTCCAGCAATGCGATGCGCTTCGTCGTGCAGCGCGGTCAGCAGCACAATCGGAACGGCAGTCTCTTTTGCGACTGCGCGACAGACGGAAAACCCATCCAGCCCTGGCAACATTACATCGAGAATGATGAGATCGGGGTGCACACGACGCACCATTTCCATCCCCGTCAGACCATCGGCAGCGGTGGTTACCTGAAAGCCAGCCCGCTCAAAATTGTAGGAGAGCGTTTCGAGCAGAACGCTATCATCTTCAATCAGGAGTATTGTCGCCATACTTCTACTCTAACAAATGAGCATTAACGTTCTGTTATGCCACAGTTAAACTCATGCGGAGTTTTACGTGTCTTCATAATGATCACATCTTCGTAACATACCTGATGCAATATTGCTTATAAACACACCCGGTCCGTTGCCTATAATCATCCACAGGAATGACAGGACATGGTTTGGCGAAAGAGGCTGTCGTATGACCCAGATACCTCCCACCCTGCAACGTGCGGTTCGTGGCGACAAAAATCCGCTCGATGTGATCGAACAGAGCCTGCGCAATACCATTTTTGGACAGGAACGCGCAATCGAGGCGATCATTCGGGTGCTCAATCGGGCGCGTTTCGGCTTCGCAGCCGGCAACTCGCGCCGTCCGCGCGCCACGTTGCTCTTCCTGGGTCCCACCGGCGTCGGCAAAACCGAGACGGCGCGGCGTCTGGCACAGTTGTTGCGGCCCGATGGCGAGGCATTTCTCAAGATCGATTGTTCGCTCTTCTCGCAGGGGCACGAGGTGTCGGCGCTGGTCGGCGCACCGCCGTCGTATGTCGGGCGTGACCAGAAGCCGTTGTTGAACCCCGATATTATCGAACAGGAAAATAGTGTGGTTTTGTTCGATGAGATCGAAAAGGGTCAACCGGAATTATGGAATCTGCTGCTCCAGATCATGGAAGATGGCGAAATCCTGCTGCTCAACGGCGGACGGCGCGTATCGTTCAGTAACAGCATTATTGTTCTGACCACGAACGTCGGCGCTAAGGAGATGGTTGATTTTCTCGACCAGCGCACGATTGGCTTTCGCACGTCGCGGCAGGACGTAGAGGCGACCGGACGGCAGATCTATCAGATCGGGTTCGAAGCGTTGCAGAAAGTCTTCCAGCCGGAGTGGATCAATCGCATCGACGAGATTGTTGCGTTTCGTCCGCTGTCGAGCGAGGTGCTGCGCCAGGTGCTTGATCGGATGGTGAAGGAAGCGAATGATCAGTACATGCGCCACGGCATCCACGTGACATTGACCGAGGAAGCGCGTGAGTATGTATTGCGCAAGGGGTTCGAGCCACGCTTTGGCGCTCGCCCGCTGCGGCAGCAACTCCTCAAGCTGATCGAGGCCCCGCTTGCCGATCTGATGGCGTCCGGCGGCATTTCGGCAGGTAGCCGGGTGTTCGTCGTCGCCACAGGGGTGGATCGCCACGGCGAAGCGCTCGAGTTCTACCACGAACCGGCGCCAGAACTGCTCGTACAGGCGCAGGAACTGCGCGCCGCAGAAGTGGGACGCTCAACAAGCGATGGACCACAGCAACCGAGCGTTGGTCTGACGACCGACCGCGGGCATACTATGGAATACTCCACCGGTCCGCTCGGCGCTCGTGGACCACGCGCCATACCGCGCCGCACCGACGAACGACGTTGAGGCGTCACCACGGAGACACAGAGCACACAGAGGGGCTTCATTCGTGCGATGTCGCCATGCTCTCTGCGCCTCTGTGGTTGCCCGGTTGCGAAAACGCTGAAGGGTTACCACAGAGACACAGAGGACGCAGAGGGGCTTCATTCGTGCGATGCCGCTGGGCTCTTCGCCTCTGGCAGTTAAGCCGCTGCATGGCAAAGGAGTTATCATGCCAGACGTGCAAGACCTGAACCCGATTACTGAGGCTATCATCGGTGCGGCTATCAATGTTCATCGTGCTCTCGGTCCCGGTCTGCTGGAGTCCGCCTATGAGACCTGTCTGGTTCATGAATTATTGCAACTCGGTCTGCATGTCGAACAACAAAAGCCTCTGCCGGTCGTGTACAAAGGCATCCGTCTGAATTGCGGCTATCGCCTGGATATTGTAGTGAACGAGGCAGTCATTGTCGAACTCAAGACGGTTGAGCACCTGTTACCCATTCACGAAGCGCAGTTGCTATCATATCTCAAACTTTCAGGATGTCGAGTCGGGTTGCTGATTAACTTCAATGTACCAGTGCTCAAAAAAGGCATCCGTCGGATGGTGCTGTAAACCGGAAATGTCACCACAGCGACACAGAGCACACAGAGGGCCGGAAGTTCCTGACATGTCTCTGTCTCTGCGCTCTCTGTGTCTCTGTGGTTCATACTCCATCCCTCAAACTTTCAGGATGTCGAGTCGGGTTGCTGATTAACTTCAACGTACCAGTGCTCAAAAAAGGCATCCGTCGGATGGTGCTGTAAACCGGAAATGTCACCACAGCGACACAGAGCACACAAAGGGCAGGAAGTTCTTGACATGTCTCTATCTCTGTGCTCTCTGTGTCTCTGTGGTTCATACTCCATCCCTCTCATTCTACGATCTGCCCGTCGCGCAACTGGTAGACGATGTCGGCGAAATCGAAGATCGCCCGGTCGTGAGTTGCCATGATCAGAGTCACGCCTTCGGTGCGAACGATAGTGCGCAGCAGGGTCAGCAGATTCCGTCCGGTCGTCGAGTCGAGTTCGCCAGTCGGCTCGTCCGCCAGCAGCAGCCGGGGGCGTGACACGAGCGCGCGGGCAATAGCAACCCGCTGTTGCTGCCCGCCCGACATTTCGGCGGGACGGTGCGTCGCCCACCGTTCGAGTCCGACCAGCGCCAGGGCTGCTTCGGCGCGCTGCCGCCGTTCGCGCCCGGAACGCATCCCGGCGATCCGCAGCGGCATCTCGACATTCTCCCATGCCGACAGGATCGGCAGCAAGGCGAACGATTGGAAGATAAACCCGATTTTCTCGCGCCGCAACAGCGTCAACTGATCCTGGCTCAAGCCGTTCAACGCCTGCCCGAAGAGCGCCACCTCCCCTTCGGTCGGCTGGTCAAGCCCGCCGATCATGTTGAGGAGCGTCGTTTTGCCGGAACCGGAACGTCCCATGAGCGCGACAAACGCGCCTTCTTCGACCGTCAGGCTGACATTGCGCAGCGCGAGCACCCGTTCATTATTGACCGTATAAGCGCGTGTGACATTGGCGACACGCACAGCCGGGATCACAGCAGCGGTTGACATAGCAGCATCAGAAGACAGTTACGACCGTCGGCGTTGCAAGAGGCTCATCCACTTTTTGATGCCGCGCGGTTTTTCGGGCGGCGGCTCGTCTGGTTCGGTCAGGCGTTTGACCGACGGCGTCGCCTGGGCAACCGGACGCAAGACCAGACCTTCGGGCGTCTCTTCCATCCGAATGCGATCGCCGATGTTGTAGCGTTCACGGATTTCCTTCGGGATTTGCAGTCGCCCGGCAGAGTCGAGCATCACCAGTTCCTCAAAGACGTGTTCGCGTGCTGCGCCGTCGCCATTGACCTGGTCGGCGGCTTCAGTCTCCACACGCCGGGTTTCGCTGCTGGTCTTCCCATCGCGGATCGCCACCACACGATCAACGAAGCGCGCAATATTCGGATCGTGCGAGACGATTACGACCGTCAAGCCGTAGGCGCGGTTCAGTTGATGAAAGATTTCAAAGATGGTCTCAGCGGTATGGGAGTCGAGTTCGCCGGTCGGTTCATCGCCGAGGAGGAGCGCCGGACGGTTGGCGAGGGCGATGGCAATCGCAACCCGCTGCTGTTCACCGCCGGAGAGTTGCGCCAGACGATGGTTGCGCCGGTGGGACAGCCCGACCGCATCGATCAACTCACCAGCCCATTCCCGCCGCTCACGCGTGCCAACTCCCGCCATGATCATCGGCAGTTCGACATTCTGCTCGACGTTCAGGTAGGGAATCAGATTGCGCGCTTTCTGCTGCCACACAAAGCCGACATACTGACGACGGTAGCGGTCGAGCTGAGCATTGTTGAGTTTCAACAGGTCATTGCCGGCAACGATGACTTTGCCGGCAGAGGGGCGATCCAGCCCGCCCAGCACGTTGAGCAGCGTCGTTTTACCGCTGCCGCTTGCGCCGACCAGCGCCATCACCTCGCCGGGTTGCACCATCAGGTCGAGACCCTGGAGCGCAACGATTTCGACCTCGTCGAGTTTGTAGATCTTGACCAGATTTTCGCAGAGAATCAGTGGTTCGCTCATGCCACTCGCCTCGAACGCCGGGCATCCGGCATCATATGGCTTCTCCCAGTTTGACCGCCTGGAACAGTTTCATGCGCCGCAACAGGGCGATGGTGATCAGCACTGCTGCAATCAGCATGGCGCCGAAGACCACGTAGATGATCGTGATCTGCTCCCAGGCGATCTGCACGATAAACGGCGGAATCTGCGCGTTAGCGCCGCGTCGGACCTGCAAAAACGGAATGAACAGTTGGCTGGCGGTGACGCCGATCAGGGTGCCGCCGATCATGCCGGCGCCAATGATCAGCGCCTGTTCCCACGCCAACAGCGCGCCGAGTTGCCGGGTCGAAAGCCCGATAGCGCGCAGCATGCCCAATTCGACGAACCGGCGCTGAAACGAGAGCGCCGAGTAGAACAGAAATCCAAGCACCGTCAGAAAAGCCGAGGCAATGAACCCGACCGACAGCAACCCGTAGAACCCCTGTCGTTCAGGGCGCGCGTGTTCGGCAACAATTGTGGTTGGCGCAAACCCGCGCTCGAAGGTGCGCAACCCCAATTCGCGGATGCCTTCATCAATCGTCCGCCGATCGACGCCTGGCGCCAGCCGCAGCCAGACGTCGTAGGGATACTGCCCGCCCTGCATATCGAAGGCATAATCGAGGTTTCCGATCAGGAACGGTCCATCCCCCGGATACACGGTCGGGAAGAGGTTCACATATCCCGCAACTGTGACAGGCACGCGCACCTTCCGGTCGAGATCGTTCATGATCACCTCGAAGCGATCACCGGGGCGCAGGCGATTCTGGGCAGCGAACCCGCTGTTGACCAGAACGGCGGACGGGTCATCCGCCAGGCGATTCATCAGTGCGCCGAGCGACTCGCCGGCATAATCGGCGCGCCAGTGAATGACGCCGGTCAGGTCTACCCGATCAACGCCGATGAAACGGGCAGGGATGGCGCGATTGGCGAGGCTGATCTCAACCTGACTGAGCGACACGCGCGTTGCGGCTTCGACGCCGGGGATGGTCAGGTAATCGGTGACCGGCAGGAACATAAAGCGCGCCTCCTGCATCCCGTCGGACGCCAGCGGTTGCTGTGGTTGCATTCCCGCCATTGGACCGGAAAAGCCGCCACTCTGCCCCAGGTCGTACAGGCGCATGTCGCTGCCATTTTCATAGTACACCTGATCGATCAGGTGACGGTCGAGCGTCTGCGCCATGGATGCGGTGAAGGTTGCCAGACTGAGCGTAAGGGTGAGCAGCAGCACCGGACCGGTATAGGCGCCGGGAGTGCGCGCCAGGTAGCGCAGCGCCATCACGGTTGCCACGCCGCTCATATGCCGCGCCAGCCATTCCAGGGCGCTCATCGCCAGCGGGAAGACGCGCGTCGCCACCAGCGCCAGCGTGAACATGTAGAGCGTGGGCGCCAGCAGGATCAGCGGATTGCCGAAGGGATCGTCGGCGGCGCCGAGGAATGCCACCGTACCGCGCTGCTCCAGGAGCGTATAGCCGTAGTAGACCGGCGCCAACAGCAGCAGATCGAGATACATCCGCTGCCAGAACGGTTTGCGTGTGGCACGCGCGCGTTCGCTCTTGAACGACACGATGGTGTACCGCGCAATGCCAAATGCAGGCAACAGGCTCGCCATCACCATCAATCCCAGCATCTGCCAGGCGCGCTGCCAGGCGTCAGGGGTCAACTCAATCGGCAGCAGTTCACCCGGCTGCACATCGAGGAACGAGCGCGTCCAGGTCATGAACAAGCCGGCGCCCTGCCCCAGAGCGATTCCCGCCGCCAGCGCGACGATGCCGAGCAGCAAGCCTTCAATCAGATACATCACGAGCACCTGCGCGCGCGAAGCGCCGCGACTGCGCAGCACGGCGATCTCATTGCTCTGGCGCTGCACCACTAGCCCGGCGACCAGCAGAATGAAATAGGCAATCAATCCGAGCACCGGAATGCTGAAGATCGTCAGGATCAGGGTCAGCCGTTGCACCTGGCGCTGATGCTCCGCCAGCGCCTGCGCCGGTGAGATGTCGATACGCGATCCCGGCAGGATCGTGGTTATGTCGGTGGCGATGCGACTGATGCGCGCGCGCACCCCGGCGACATCCGAGGAACGCACGCTGCTGCCATCCGCAATCGCGTACCATGTCGCAACGTAGATCGGCTTTGGATTGACCGACGTCAGGCGTTCGCGGAAACTCTGCTCCGGCACAAAGAGCGTGTCGTAGAGAGTTGTTGGATCATAGAACCAGTAGTCGCTGCCCGGATCGCGCACACGCCAGACCCCGGCGATGCGAATGGGATAACTCTGTTCGACGCGCTGTTCCTGCGGACCAAGAATGAGATACTCCTCGCCAACCTGAAAGCCGAGGCGTCCCGACAGATCTTCCGAGATCAGCACTTCGACCGGTCCATCGGCAGACGCCGATTGCGGCAGCGCGCCGTCGATGATGTCGATATGCTGCTCAAAGTCCGTGGCGAAAGCGGTATTGACGAAGATCAGCGGTCTTCCGACGCCGCCGGCGGGCATGAGCGGCGCTTTATCGGTGGCGACGTAGCGCACCGCAGTTGTGATCGGCAGACCAAGGCGTTCCGCCAGTTGGGTGCGCATATACTCATCGAGCGGAGCATAGTCGCGCCAGGAGATGACCCCGGTCTGCGAGCCGAGGTAGCGGAACATAAAGGCGAATGGCGGTCGTTTCGAGCCTGCCTCTCCCTGCGCCAGTTCATCGCGCAGAATGCGATAGCCGACCGCCTCGGCATACACGGGAATGCTGACCGTCAACCCGATAGCGACGATGAACCCGACGGCGATGGCGAGCATCAACCCCAGGTGGCTCCACAGCCGCCGACTGACGATGCGCAGGACGCCGATCAACGATCCCGGCGACCACCATCGGCGCCAGCGCTTCAGCGAGAGACGGGAAGCGGCGGGATGCGACGAGCCAGGGGTAGATGTTGTGGCCATATCGAATCACCGTGTGATGTGATGCCAGAGAGACGGTGCGATGCACCGTCTTTACTGACCGACGACGATGTCGCCCTCTTGCACCCCTTCGAGGATTTCGATCCGTTCCAGGCTGACGATGCCGACCCGCACGTCCTGGCGGCGCTGGCGATCGCCCTCTTTGACGACGACGAACCGACGGCCCTCGAAGGCGCGCACCGCCTGCGGCGGCAGCCAGAGCGCATCCTCGACCCGCTTCAGTGTAATGACCACCTGCGCCAGATCGCCGACTTCGAGATCGACGCCGGACGCCTGAAAGTCGATGTGGTAGGCGCGATCGGGGTTGATCGTCGCCGCGCTGCTGGTGAGCGTGGTGGGCAATTTCGTCACTACGCCGTCGAACACCCTGCCCGGCGCGCGCGAAAAGGTGATCTGCACCTGCTGACCCAACCCAATGCGCGAAGCGTCCTGTGATGCGACGTTTTCGACCAGCAATTCTTTTTCGGTGTCGTCCATCACAGTGATGACGGCGCGATAGGCGGTAATCTGATCGCCGGGTTTATTGCCGACCGTCGCCACCTTGCCGTCGAAGGGGGCGTAGAGGCGCATTGCTTCCATTTGCGTCTTCAGGCGCTCGACCTCCAGTTGCGCGGCGGCGACCCGACCTTCGAGTTCGCTATCTCCGATCTGCTTCGCTTCATCGACTGCAATCTGCGCGCGCTCGACATTGCGCCGCGCGCGCGCCAGGTCTTCGGGCTTTGGTCCACGCGTCAACGTGTCAAATGCTGTCTGCGCCTCGGCCAGCAGCGCCTCGGCGCGCGCGATTGCCGGTCCTTCGTTCTGACGCGCCTGGTCATACGCCAGTTGCGCCTGGCGAACCGCCATCTCCGCGTTGCGCAGTTCGGCTTCGGCACGCTCGAAGGCTTCTTTCACCGCGTTGTAGCGCCAGTCCTGCGGTTTATCCCTGACGTCGTTCCATTCCGTCAACGCGCGCAGGTAGGCGGTCTGGATTGCGGGCAGCGCATTGGACGCCTGTGCGAGCGCCATTTCGGCGCGCGTCTTTTCGGCAGAAGCATTGGTGCGCACCTGTTCGAGATTCGCCTGCGCCTGCGCCAGATCTGCCTGCGCCCGCGCCAGTTCGAGCGGATCCGGCGGCTCTTGCAGGTGGCGCAGTTGCGCCTGCGCTTCTTCCAGGTCGAGTTCGGCACGGCGAATTGCCGCGTCGCGCTGCGCCTTCGCGCGGTTCAGCACCAGTTGCGCCTGTTCCAGCGCCACTTCCGCCTGCCGCAACTGGTTCGGCAGATCACCCATTTCCAGTTCGGCGAGCAACTGTCCCTTCGTGACCGGATCGTTGCGGTCGACGTACAACACTTTGAGAAAACCATTCTGGGTGAATGACAGTTCCACCTGTTTGGTCGCGGCGACGAACCCGCTGACCTTGATCTCATCGACGACCACGCCGCGCTGGACGACGTATGTCGGTTTCTCCAGCACATTCTGGACCGGACGCGGCGTGGGGGTCGGCGCCGTCTGCGCCGTCGCACCGCCACAGGCGGCGAGCAGTGCGATCAGCAGGAGGAAGAGCGTGACGCGGGGAAGGAAGGAGCGGTAGTTCATATGCTATCCGTCAATTGCAGCCATCAGGCACAATTCGATGCCAGACGAGACTCAAGGCCTTCTCTGCCAGAAATATCTTTGGAGTCAACTGTGACGCCGTTATGCCACAATTCGTATTCACTCAGATCCATGTCATCATTCCAGGATACGCCATATCCGCCTGGATCAACAGTAATCGCCTTAAAAAAAGGACTCCTGGTTCAGCAGACGAAAACGTTCGAGATGCAAAATCTGACGGCAATCATAGATTTTTGCGTTCCGTCGGCAAATGTCACTAATAACCGTTTTCCTTCGAGAGGAGAAACCGATTGTATTCTTGGAATCTTCATTCCAGTCCCGGTAGACGTTTGAACTCGTTCGTCTGCCATATGTGCAACAGTTCTTGCTGGTATTGCTCCGTCCATTCCATGACTAACCGCTGCACACGCATGGGAAGGTCGCCTTCGAGCATGTCGAGGGTCTGGATATCGAAAACGGCATTTTACTCGCCATAAAGCGCGTGGAAGTGCGGAACACCGTGTTCGCTCCGGCTGAAACCGTAAAAACGGGTAATGACTGCATGTCTGATCTCCCCGACACTCTCTATTATACCCTTCTCCAGACTACACGCGCGGCAGCGGCGCGGTCTGCACAGCGTCGTGCGGCGCACGTCGCCACAGCACGAAGAGATAGACCTGTACCACCCATCCGACGAGCGCCCAGCGCCCGACGACCAGCGGCACATCGCCAAGAACGTCCGCAACGCTGCTGAGGAGCAGCCCGCTCACCTGGCTGACTCCCATGACGACGAGCATGTAGACCCCCATCACCCGTCCGCGCATGTCGTCCGGTACGGTCATTTGCAGCAGGGTGTTCGTCAGGGTCAGCACCATAATTCCTGCCCAGCCGATCGCCGCCAGCAGCGCCATCGCCAGCACAAATGATCGAGTGAGGGTGAATGCGCCGAGGAGCAGCATGTAACTGAGCAAGGCGACTGAACGGACGCCACCCTGCGGCAACCGGTCGCCGAGGAGGGTGATCATGAGCGCCGCCGCCAGCGCGCCCGCAGCGTTGGTCGATGCCAGAATGCCGAAACCCTGCGCGTCAGCGCCGAGTACGTTGCGCGCAAAGTAGGGCATGAGCGGGAAGTACGCCAGTCCGAAGACGCAGTGCGCGATAATCTGCAACAACAGCAGCCGCACCCGCGCATCCTTGCGCATATAGGCGAACCCCTCGCGCATCTGCTGCACGTTGCTCCGACGCGGCGGCGCGACGAACGGGCGCAACCGCATCATGAGCAGCCCGCCGATCACTGCCAGGACGCTCAAACCGTTGAACAGAAACGCCGGACCTTCACCGGTGGCGGCGACCAGCGCCCCGGCAACCGCCGGTCCAATGATCCGCGCGCCGTTCATGACGGTTGAGTCGAGCGCAATGGCGTTCATCAGGTCGTCGCGCCCGACGAGTTCGATTGTGAACGCCTGGCGCGCCGGGTTCTCGAACGCAGACGCAATGCCGACCATCAGCGCGGCGATCAGGACGTGCCATACCTGTACCGATTCGCTGAAGATGAGCAGTGCCAGAAGCAGCGCCATCGCCATTGCCGTTCCCTGGGTCGCCAGCAGCAAGGTGCGCTTGGAGACGCGATCCGCCAGGGCGCCGGCGGGGGCGGAGAGAATCAGCACCGGCAACGACTGTGCTGCGGCAATCGCGCCCAACCAGAACGGCGCATCCGTCAGGCGCAGCACCAGCCATCCCTGCCCTGTCGCCTGCATCCAGAAGCCGATATGCGCGATGAGTTGTCCGAAGAACAACAGGCGATAGTTGCGATGATGCAATGCACGCAGCGCGTGCGGCATGCGAAGGCGGCGATGCAGCGGCGGGACGAACGGGGAACACGGCACAGCAGTGAACTCCTCATTGAGCATCTGAAGGAAATGTTATAATAGCACATATTGTGGTACGCGGTTTTGATGAGTCGATACCGGAACCGGCGCGCGCGTCGTCCCGCTCATCTGCTCCGATACACTGGTCGTGGTCGTCCGGGGTCGAGTTTGCGTCTTCCTGACGCCATGTAGTGCGGCGGTCGTCAGTGCTGTGCCAACACACGATGACTGCGCGGAGTCATAACCATGCCAGATGCCATTTCGTTTGCCGACATTCTTGCCGCCCGCGATCGTCTGCGCGGCATTGCTCACCTGACGCCGGTGGCGACCTCGCGCACCCTCGACGCGATGACGAAGCGCGCCATCTTCCTCAAGTGCGAAAATCTCCAACGCGGCGGCGCATTCAAGTTTCGCGGCGCCTACAATATGATCAGCCGCCTGCCGGACGACGCGCGGCGGCGTGGCGTCGTCGCCTACTCGTCGGGAAACCATGCGCAGGGGGTTGCCCTTGCTGCGCGCTTGCTCGACACGCCTGCCATCATCTGCATGCCCTCCGATGCGCCTGCGGTCAAGGTGGACGCCACCCGCAGCTATGGCGCTGACATTGTGTTCTACGACCGCATGCGCGACGACCGCGCGGCGCTGGCGCAGCGTATCGCCGAGGAGCGTGGCGCAACGCTCGTGCCGCCCTACGATCACCCGCACATCATGGCAGGTCAGGGAACAGCGGCGCTCGAACTGCTCGAACAGGTCGATAGCATCGACACGCTGGTTGTGCCAATCGGCGGCGGCGGATTGATTTCCGGCTGCGCCATCGCCGCTCACGGCGTGAACCCCGCCCTCCGGGTCATTGGCGTCGAACCGGACGACGCCGACGATACGCGCCGCTCGCTGGAGGCAGGCGAGCGCATCACCATCCCGCCGCCCGCCACAATTGCCGATGGGCTGCGCGTCACGACGCCCGGCGTATTGACGTTTCCGATCGTGCAGCGCCACGTTGCGCAGATTGTCACCGTAAGCGACGATGAGATCCGGGAGGCGATACGTTTTGTGATGCTGCGCATGAAACTGGTCGTCGAGCCGAGCGGCGCGGCTGGAATCGCCGCAGCACTTGCCGGCCTCCTGCCGGACGCGGCACAGCGCGTTGGAATTATCGTGTGCGGCGGCAATATCGACCCGCCATTGCTGGCGTCGTTGTGGAAAGAGCGTTGAATATTGGACGTTGTAATCATACAAAGGCACGAAGTCACGATGGAGCATCTCTATTCCTTTGCGCCCTTGTGTGAGTGTATTCACGCCCTTCTGATGGAGAACCCGGAGATATGACCGATGCTATCGCCGCAGATCTGGCAAGCCCCACGTTTCTTGCCGATCCCTACCCGATGTACCGGCGGTTAATCGAGCAGACGCCGGTCTTCTGGCTGCCGCATAGCAATGCGCCCGGCGGCATGTGGTGCGTTGCGCGCTACGACCACGTGACGTTCATGCTGCACGATGCGCCGGTCTTCAAAGATACGAGTCGCATTGCTCCACCCGATAGTCTGACCCCGCTCGACCGGGCGATGTTGCAGCGTGACCCGCCCGACCACACGCGGCTGCGGCGGTTGGCGAGTCATGCCTTTACGCCGCGCCGCGTCCAGAGTCTCGAACCGCGTATCGAACAGATGAGCCTGGACCTGCTCAAGCGTATTCGTGAACGCGGAACGGTGGATTTTATTGCAGACTATGCCCGACCCCTGCCGATTATGGTCATTGCGGAACTCCTTGGCGTGCCGTTCGAGGATCACGACCGATTCAGCGCATGGTCGGATCAAGTCATGATCGGGAGCGATTCGGTGCTTGGCGGCGAGGAGGCGGCGCGCAGGTCGCAGGAAGCGATGGCGTCGCTGGTCGCCTACTTTACGGCGCTGATTGCACAGCGGCGCCGGCAGCCGCGTGATGATCTGATCAGCGCCCTGATCGCCGCACGCGACGCCGGAGACCAACTGAGTGAGGATGAACTGCTGGGGATGTGCGTCCTGCTCCTGATCGCCGGTCACGAGACGACGGTCAACCTGATCGGCAACGGGTTGCTAACCCTACTGCGCCACCCGGAACAACTGGCATTGCTGCGCCAACACCCGGAATACCTGACATCCGCCATCGAGGAGATGCTGCGCTACGAAAGCCCGGTGCAGCGTTCGACCCCGCGGTTTGCCGCCGAGACATTCGAGATCGCGGGGCAGCGGATCGAACAGGGGCAGCAGATCAGTCTGATGTTTGGCGCCGCCAACCGCGATCCGGCGCATTTTTCCGATCCGGACCGCTTCGACATCACGCGCCATCCCAACCCGCATCTGGGGTTCGGATCAGGGATTCACTACTGCCTGGGCGCGCCGCTGGCGCGGATTGAGGCGCAGATTGCGTTCAGGCAGATACTGGAACATCTGCCGCAGATCCGCCTTGCGACCGATCAACCGGAGTGGAAACCGGTCACCTGGCTGCGCGGGCTGAGGCGCCTGCCTATCCACGTGTGATCTGGCGTGTGGCTGAAAACTCGCTTTCTGAGGCGCAGTTGGGTAGGCGGAGGCAGTGCCTTCGCCTACCCAATTCACTTTTTCAGACACGCTGTTACAGTTTGCTTCGCCCCCACAGAAAACGCGCGATGCGGCGCGAAAGCACAATCCGCCGGTCGGCGCGCTGGACCACCATGCCGTCGTGCGTGTCGGGGCGCCGAATCAGCGGCGTTCCAGAGCGCAAGCCGCGCGTCCAGAGAAACTGGAGCGCACAACTGTCCTCTCCAGCTTCCTCGTCAATGCGGGAAATGACGAACCAGGAGTCGACCGGCGCAGTAATGAGCAATTGTTCATCGGGATGCACGTCGCTGCGTCCGGGAATGGGGTTCCCATATGGGCAGGTCGTCGCCTGAGCGGTAAGCGCTTCAATCCGCGCCTCCATAACCGGCGAGAGGATCGGTTCCAGGTGTTTCGCCTCACGATACACTTCGTGCCAGGGCACTTTGAGCGTATCGTTGAGGAAACGTTCGAGCAAGCGGCGGCGGCGAAGGATCTGCGCGCCAGCAACTTCGCCTTCATCCGTCAAATGAACGGTGTTCGCATCGCTGCATAGAATCAGGCGTTTCTGTTCGAGACGTTGCAGCGCAAGAACTACCGACGGCGCCAGCGCTCGCGCACGCATCCAGTGAACGATCTGCGGGATCGCAACCGGCTCATGCCGTTCACTCAGCACAGCAATGACTTCCAGACAGGTGCGTTCGAGTCCGTCCGTTCCGTTATGATTGATATTCGTCCCATCGAAGCCGCTCAGATGCATGATCCTCAGTGTCATTGCACGTCCTGTTTCTGCGCTATGCACAGTCGCCGGCGACGATCAGGCTGCTGATCTATCACGTCCCCTCGAGCATACGCGCGATCCGCGCGCGCATGGCGGCATCGGCATGCTCGGCTTCACGCGTGCCGACACAGAGACAGTACACACCGCTCCCCGCATCGCAACGAACTTCAATCCGATAGGCGCCGGGAGCCGGCAGTGGCGGCACGTGGGTCTGAATCAGGCGATATGTACGCCCGGCGATGGTCAGCGGCGCCAGGTGCATTGCTGGCGTCACTCCTTCGGGAGGAAAACCCGGACCGAAGAGAACGATATGCGCCCGGAAGCCGGATTGATACTCGTTTTCGGGAATGAGGAGCATCGCACGGACACCAACAGCTTCGGCGACTGACCAAGCGTAGTACGCAGATGGCGCTGCTGCGCTGAGGCGACCATAGATCGCCTGAGCGAGCGTGGGATCATCAATGACGAACGGCGTTGCGGGGTCGTGTGAACCGTTCTCATTGGCAATCCCCAGATGCAGGCGCAGCAGCGTCAACAGCGTTGTCAGAAGGGCAAAGGAAGCGAGAAAGAGTGCGATCATGAGATCAATCGCCAGACATCATAGCCGAACGAGCCGACGATAATCGCCAGAATAGCGGCAGATAGCGGCAGCATGTCGAAGCGGTGCGGATGGCGCGTGCGCCAGAGGTAGCGCAACCCCGAAACGAGCAACCAGAGCGCCACCAGGTCCAGCGCCATGGCGACGACCAGCGAAAAACTGCCGGCCAGCCCGATGAGCGGCAGCACAACCGGCAGAACCAGGTACTGCAACGTACAGCGCACCCCGGAGATGACGAGCGCCAGCCCGATCGTGCGTCCTTCCTTCGCTTCTTCCGGCATCACCTCTTCTTCGACAGGCGGCGGCAGCGTGACAAAGAGCATCCGCGCCATCACACGATCAACAGCATCTGCAACTGCCATAGCGGTTTCCGTTTCCAGGCCTCTTTCAGGCTTTGGCTCATACAGCGGTGGATCGATTATAGCATGGCTCTTTACGGAAACGTCACTTTCTGATGCGCGCAATCAGGAACGACCCAACGCTCAACACAGCCAGAAGCGCGCCTGCGGGCATCTCGCTCACCAGGCCGGGCGAGGGCAACAGCATTGTCGCTCCTCGAGCCGCGAGATCGACACCGAGCAACAGGACCGCACCCAACAGCCCGACGACAATCATCTGTTGAATGCCAGACGTGGCGACAGGGCCCGCCAACCGCACTGCGGTCTGCCCGATCCACCCAATAGCGCCGACGGCAACAACAACAGCGGCGACTGCCAGTGTCGCACCTGCGTAGCGCATCCAGGACAGCCCCGGCTTGGCTACACTTCCTGTCACAACCGGTACGGTCATAAGAAAGAGAACCCAAACGCCACTCCACGTCTGCCAGTCGCGCTGCTCCAGGCTGCCGAGGGACCAGCGCACCCAGGTGGCAACCCGAACATCGCTTATCAGCAGAGCAAATGCCAATGCTGGCGCAAGCATCGCAATGCTTACTCCGACGATTCGACGTTGCCGTGTGCGCGGCAACCAGCGCAGCACAACGATACAGGCCGCAACACCGACTCCACTGCCGATCAGCGCTCCCGGCATAGCCCACTGCATATTTCCCGTAACTGTGAACGCAGCAATCGAACCCAACGCACTCAGCGACATCACACCACTCCACCCAGGATCGTGAACCTCTCCGTCTCCGGCGATCCGGCTCAGGATCAGCGTCGCAAACGCCGCCAGAGCGCCGGCGCAGCAAGCCAGGAGCGTTCTGGGAAGCCGTATGTTGAACAAAATAGCCGTTGCGATCGGGTCGGACGCCGGTACCACGATTGCGGTCAGCAGGCGTTCCGGCGAGAGCATGACGACGCCAAGCGCCAGGCTCATTCCAAACAGGATACAGAGCAACACGCCGCTGAGCGCTCCGAGTCGAACAAACCCTTTCCCTGAAGCGCTCGACGGTAAGTCTAACGTTTGTTCCATCAAACACCTCCACCAGGCGACAGTCATCCATGCGCCCGGAATGGCTCGCCACGCGGCTCGGGAACCAGGTCGGGACGACTGGTATCAAGCACGACCTCGTGCAACTCCAGTTTGCTGGGGGCGCTGAAGGTTTCGGGGGGCAACGTGTTCGAGCGCGCATGACCCAGACGAAACGCATCCGAGCGTACCCAGTTCTCAAAATGCTCCCGACTCTCCCAGACCGTCAGAACGATATACGGATCGCCGGGATTGACCGGACGCAGCAACTGATTGCTGACAAATCCCGGCATTTTATCGACCAGACCGGCGCGATTGCGAAAGTTCTCCTCGAACAGATCGGCATAGTCCGGGTTGACGAAAATTCGATTGGCAGTGGTAATCATGTACATTCCTCCTCTGGGGATCATTTCGCCCATCGTCCAACTGCTTTTGGGACTGATCGTAGCCATTGCAACCCTCCGAGCGCCTCGACGCATCCATATGTCAGGGCTGCATACCATGCCATCCACGACCACTGATCGGCAGCGACGGATGGCGACTCCGTCGCCGCAGTCGGTTGAGGAGTCATTTCTTCCGGTCGCTGTGCCGATCCTGGCGGGTCGCTCTTCAGATCACGCTGCAGAGAACGCAGTTGCGCACTAACTTGCGCCAGGTAGATGGCAATAGTCACCCAGACCAACAACACCGTCGCCATCGAGACGTAGATTGCGGATGTACTCTCGCTCATGCCAGCGCCACCTTTCGCTGTGCAATCTGCACTTCGAGACTCAAGACCTGTGAACGAACCAGGAACATCCAGATGAACATCATTGTGAAGCCAAGGTTCGATGCCAGAAAGACCCACAGTGTACGCTGATTCGCCAGCAGCCCGCTCCCCGGCGCTTCCATATTGATACGCGCCTCGCCGCGCTCCAGATCAACCGACTCGATAGCCAGCGTGAAACGCTGTCCGGGGAACGTCGGTCGGTCGGTATAGCTACGTGATGCAAGGTCGTATCCAGGCCGCAAGATCGCCTCACTCGCCAATCCCGGCGTACTGACTTTCACCTGTGCCACAACAATGTCTCCCTGTCGCTCAAGCCCCAGCAGTTGCACTTTCTGATCGCCTAGTTGTCCGACGTGCCCGATCTTCAGCGTAATGCCATCACAGTCGCTGCCTTTGATAAATGCGCAGTTTGGATGCAGCGTACTATCCGCCATACGCGGTGCAACGAACATCAGGAACGGCATCGTCACAAACGCAAACAGACTGTAGACCGCCGCCAGACGCCGCCGCCGTTCCGGGTCATCGATGGCGCTGCGCAGCGCAAAGAGCGCAGCGTAAATCAGCAGCAGAATCAGGATCGTCACCTGGCGCGGGTCCCAGTTCCAGAAGACACCCCAGGCGATCTGCGAGAAAACCATGCCGGTCAGGGTCGACAGCAGAGTGAAGATCAACCCGCCTTCGGCAGCGGCAGTCGCCTTCGCATCATCATCGGGACGCCGCCGGCGGAGATACAGGGCGCTGTAGACCGCCGAAATCGTAAACGCAATGACTGCCACCCACGCGGTCGGAACATGGACGATGACGATCCGTCCGGCATCACCCAGACCCTGGTACGGCGGGATAACGACGAATGTTGCAATCATCACCCCTGCCAGCCACACACCAACGAGCAGTTTCCCTATGGATCCGAGTCGTTGAGCCATACCCATGCTTTCCTTTCGTAGGGCACAATGCCAGACACGCCTCAGTTATTGTCAAATGCCAGTGGTAGCGGGATAGGCGTCAGATCCAGTTTCTGGCTTGCCTCGCGGCAGAGTTGCACAAATACGAGCAATTCTTGAGGCATAAAACGCAGAACGACGTTATCAAACGCCAGAAGCAGCGCTCCATACTTCTGGTCAATCCAGATGCTGCGCTCGACGCCGGCGTGCGCAACACACCCCGCAGCCACTGTGTCGTTCTGCACTGCCGCCTCCGCCAGACCATGCATCAGACTGAAATCATCCTGATGCACAGCCACCGCCAACGGACCGAAATCCAATTGCAATCGTCCATCGCTCAGGAGCAGAACATGCCAGTTGCGCCCATTGTGCGCTAGCACACGATACGGGGCGAGACGAAAATTCATAGCATACTCCGGTCACGCAATCATCCCCAGCCGTACTGTCGTCTGGCGCGCAGGATCAGCGCCAGAAAGAACGGTCCTCCTGCAAAGGCAGTGATCAGCCCAACCGGAATTTCGGCAGGCGCCGCCATTATGCGCGCCAGCAGATCTGCCAGGATCAGCAGGCTGGCGCCCCCAAGCGCGCAGGCAGGCAACAAAAACCGATGATCCGGTCCGGCAATCAGGCGCACAATATGTGGAACGATCAAGCCGATAAAGCCAATCGGGCCGGCAAGTGCCACGGCAGTGCCGGTGGCGAGCGCCGCCAGCAGAATGACCGCACGCTTTACTTGTTCGACGTCGATACCTAGATGGCGCGCCTCGCTTTCACCAAGCGCAAACAGATTAAGCGCCCATCCCAGACGCGGCGCCAGCAACAACGCCAGCCCAATCCATGGCGCTGCAACGATCAGGGTCTCCCAGAGCGCGCCCCCTAACCCACCCATCGTCCAGAAGACAATCGAACGGAGTTGCGCATCATCCGCCAGGTAAGTCAGCAACCCGGTCGTTGCGCCAGCCAGCGCGTTAAGCGCCAGCCCGACGAGGAGCAGAGTCGCTACATCGGTGCGTCCGTGACGCTGCGCCAGCCGATAAACGAAAAACGTCGTTGCCGCGCCGGCAAGGAATGCCGCCAGCGGCAGGGTCATCAACCCGAACGACGATATGCCGAGTACGATCACCGTCACAGCGCCGAGCGCCGCGCCGCTGCTGACGCCGATCAAGCCAGGGTCAGCCAGCGGGTTGCGAAACACTCCCTGAAGCAGGGCGCCGCTCACCGCCATCCCTGAGCCGACCAGCATGCCAAGCAACACCCGCGGCAGGCGAATCGTCCAGAAGATCGCCTCTTGTTGCGGGCTGACGGAAACATCGATCAGAATGCCGAGCTTTTTGAGCAAAACCGCGCCGATCACATCCGGTGGCACAGCGACGGGTCCGACACCTGCGCCAAGGAGCAAGGTCGTCAGCAGCAGCAGGAACAGCGCTGGCAGCAACCCGATACGTCGCCATCCAGACCGATAGCGCAACGCTGCGTGTGGCTGAACCGTCGATGCTGCGCTCACGGTCGGTTCTCCTGTGAGGCAATCTCATAAAACGCGATTGCGAGATCGGCAAGCGCCTGCCCGGTGCGCGGACCCATACCAAGCAGGTAGAGGTCATCGAGTGCAATAATGTGGCGCTGTTTCCCGGCCGGCGTATCGGCAAGACCCGGGATGGTCAGCAGGCCATCGACGCCGCCGACCGACTCCAACCCTTTCTCCAGCACCAGAATAACGTCAGGTTGCGCCGCAACAACCACTTCGGGGCTGAGCGGCTTAAACTCCGCAATCCCCGCCTCAGCGCCCGCGTTAAGCCCGCCAGCAGCGGTAATCATCACATCGACCGGCGTCCTACTGCCAGCCACCTGCTGCACATCCGTACCGCGCAGGTAGAGGAAGAGAACATGCGGCGGGTTTGAAATCCGGTTTGCCAGGTCGCGTGCGCGGGCGATCTCGGCTTCGACCTGCGCTGCAAGGCGTTCACCACGCTGCGGGATGCCGAGCGCCTGCGCGACGAACCGAATCTTCTGCATTGGGGCATCGAGGGTTGGCGGGTCGGCAGTGATCGCCACCGGCACGCCTGCGGCGCGGATCTGCGCCAGCGCCTCCGGCGGACCGGCAGCCTCATCGCCGATAATGAGCGTCGGATTGAGCGCCAGGATGCCTTCAGCGCTCAACCGCCGTTGATAGCCGATGTTAGGCAGCGTCTTTGTCCGTTCGGGTGGATAGGTGGCGCTGCTATCGACGCCGACGATGTAATCTCCCATGCCAAGCGCAAAAATAATCTCGGCAATGTCGCCATTCAGACTGACGATTCGCTCGATCGACGTAATGGTGACCTGTTCCCCCTGATAATCGACAACGGTTGCCGGAAGCTGCGGTTCCGCCTCTCCTGGCACAGTCTCTCTGCCAACAGATAGACCCACGGATGGAGCGGGAAGCGACACCGGCGCGGGCAACATCGTTTCGGCGGGCGGCGCCCCACTAGAGGACGACGGTGTCCCACAGGCGGTAAGCAGCGCCGCACACGCCAGGCTGAAACCAAGGAACATCCGACGCGGTCGGCGTCTTGTTGCGGATGAATGGCGACCCGATTTCCAGGGCGTCATATACGCCTCCTTACGCGAGTAAAGACTGATGATCAGGGAATGTCAGCAGCAATGGAACGCCCGTATGCGGATGCGGACAGACCGTCACCGGAATACCGTAGACATCACTCAACACCTCGGCACGCAGCACCTCCCAAGGAACGCCAATGGCGACAAGCCGTCCCTGGTGCAGGAGACCGATCCGGTCAGCATATGCAGCTGCCAGGTTGAGGTCATGGAGCACGATGATCGCAGCCCCGCCCTTGTGAGCGGTTGCGCGCGCCAGGCACAGCGCCGCGTGTTGGTGGCGCAGATCGAGCGCAGCGGTTGGTTCATCAAGCAGCAGCAGCGGCGCCTGCTGCGCCAGTATCCGCGCGATACTGGCACGGGTCTGTTCGCCGCCGGAGAGGGTCGGAAACAACCGTCGCGCAAATGGCAACATTTCGGTGTGGGCAAGGGCCTCCTGCACAATAGCGATATCTGCCTGCCCTTCCGCCCTTCCGCGCAGATGCGGTGCGCGCCCCATCATCACCACCTCGAAGGTGGTAAAGGGAAACGTTACACTGATGCGCTGGCGCAACACTGCACGTTGCAACGCCTGAGCGGACGCTGGCAGCCGTGCCAGCGAAACGCCATTCAACATCACCTGACCCGCAGTTGGTTGCAGATCTCCGGCAAGCAGGCCGAGCAGCGTACTCTTCCCTGCACCATTGGGGCCGACAATTGCCACTACCTCGCCAGCGTTGACCGCCAGGGACACCCCATCGATCAGGCAGCGACCGTCAGTGTGATAGCTGAGTGCGCACGCTTCGATGATCGGAGCAGACACACAATCCCCCAGATCCAGGCGTGGCAAAGCCTCGCATGGTGTTCGACAGGATAGAAAATGCTCAATGTGAATTGCTAACGCCGGAGATTAGTATAGTCTAATAAATACTATTCGTCAAGTAGAAATTGAGGAAAGCGGACTAGCGCATACGAAGGTGTGAAGTCGAACCCATCACGTTTACTGAAGCAAGGAGTAGCCGCTGCCGCCGTGCAAGCGCAGGCTCAGCGTTTCAACTGTAGTGGAGCAGAAGAAGCGACGATGCCGCTCAAAACCGAGCCGTTCGTACCAGGCGCGGGCGCGGTCGTTCTCCCAGCCGACCTCGAGTTCCACTGTGCGGCAGCCATGCGCGCGCGCATAGGGCAGCAGGCTCGCCAGCAGCGCACGCGCCAGGCCGCGCCCGCGACACGCAGGCGTCACATATAACTCATCGATCAGCAGGAAACGTCCGCCCGCTTCGATCGACAGGCCCAGCGACCCGACAATATACCCGGCGATGTCGCCATCAACGACGGCGATGTGAACGACGCCATACTCCGGGTGATCCAGCAACGCACGAAAGGCATCGCGGGTGCATTGCGGATCGAAGGGATCGCCGTCGCCGGTGTGGAGCGCCTCGACCAGCGGCAAGAGTGGATCGAGGTCACCAGCGGTGAAGGAGCGAATCACGGGTGTGCCGTATTGCATGGCGTTTTTCAACACAACACGCAGTAGGGGCAGGTCTCAGACCTGCCCCGACATAACCGACCCCGACATGACCAACCCCGACGTGACCGGACCCAACCGACCCAACGGCGCCATCAATGGAACTGCTCTTCCTCCGTCGAACCGGCGAGCGCAGTCGTTGAGGACAGACCGCCAGAGATAATGGTGGAGACCTCATCGAAGTAGCTTGTTCCCACCTCGTGCTGATGCCGGGTTGCCGTATACCCTTCCTGCTCGGCGGCAAACTCCGCCTGCTGCAATCGCACATAGGCGGTCATTCCCTCGGCGACATAGGCTTTGGCGAGCTCAAAGGCGTGGTAGTTGATCATATGCCAGCCAGCCAGCGTAATGAACTGGAACTTGTACCCCATCGCCGCCAATTCACGCTGGAACTTCGCAATCGTCGCGTCGTCCAGGTTCCGCTTCCAGTTGAACGATGGCGAGCAATTGTACGCCAGCATCTTGCCGGGGAACTTTGCATGGATGCCTTCGGCGAACCGGCGCGCTTCGTCGAGATCGGGATGCGCCGTCTCACACCAGATCAGGTCGGCATACGGCGCATACGCCAGACCGCGCGCAATCGCCGCGTCCAGACCGCTCTTCACGCGATAGAACCCTTCCGGCGTGCGTTCGCCGGTGATGAAGGGCCGATCGTACTCATCGGCATCAGAGAGGAGCAGCGTCGCCGCCTGCGCATCGGTGCGCGCGACGAGCACTGTCGGCACGTCGAGCACATCGGCTGCCAGGCGCGCCGCCGTCAGCGTGCGGATGAACTGCGCCGTCGGCACGAGCACTTTGCCGCCCAGATGCCCGCACTTCTTTTCCGACGCCAGTTGATCCTCAAAGTGGACCCCCGCCGCACCCGCTTCGATCAGCGCCTTCGTCAATTCAAAGGCGTGCAGCGGACCGCCAAAGCCCGCCTCAGCATCAGCAACAATCGGCGCATACCAGTAGATGTCATTTTTCCCTTCCATCGCATGGATCTGGTCGGCGCGCATCAGCGCATTGTTGATGCGGCGCACCAGCGCCGGGACACTGTTCGACGGGTAGAGACTCTGGTCGGGATAGGTCTGTCCCGCCAGGTTTGCATCGGCGGCGACCTGCCAGCCGCTCATGTAGATCGCCTTGAGACCGGCGCGCACCATCTGCGTCGCCTGCGCGCCGGTGAGCGCGCCAAATGTGGCGACATACGGCTCGGTCTGCAACAGGTCCCACAGCCGGCGCGCTCCCACACTCGCCAGAGTATGCTCAACCTTCAACGTACCGCGCAAACGCACCACATTGGCGGCGCTGTAGTCACGGCGGATGCCCTGCCAGCGCGGATCGGTCGCCCACCTGCGCTCCAGATCGGCGATTTCCTGGTCTCGATGGAACGTAGCCATAGCAACACTCCTTTGTGCACCCTAATCCAGACGACGGTAGCCGGGGATGGTCAGGAACTCGACGAACTCGCGCGACAGCGTCAGTTCGTCGAGCAACTCAGCCGCCAGCGCAAAGTGGTGATCGCCGGTGCGCGCTGAGACGAGCGAATGCAATTCTTCGTCACGCAGGGTCTTGTACATAGCCGCATCGATGGCGCGCCCATCGTCCAGTCTGGCGTTGTACCGCACCCACTGCCAGATCTGCGAGCGTGCGATCTCAGCCGTCGCCACATCTTCCATCAGGTTGAAAATTGCCACTGCGCCGCGGCCACCCAACCATGCCTCGATATACTGCAAGGCGACGTTGATATTGTTGCGCAACCCTGCTTCCGTGATCGTCCCCTGCGGGATCGTCAGCAGATCGGCAGCGGTCACGTGCACCTCCGGCACATAATGGATCTGATGGTCGCCCTGATACGCAGTGTCGAAGACTTCGAGCACGGTTGGCACCAGATCGGGATGCGCCACCCAGGCGCCGTCGAACCCCTGCTTTGCCTCGCGTTCTTTGTCGGCGCGCACCTGCGCCAGCGCACGCCCGGTAATCTCCGGCTCACGCCGGTTCGGAATGAATGCCGACATGCCGCCCAGCGCGTGGGCGCCGTGCTTATGGCAGGAATAGACCACGAGTTCCGCCGCCGAACGCAGGAAATGCGTCGTCATGGTCACCTGCGCGCGATCCGGGAAGATCCAATCGTTGCGATGATTGAACGTCTTGATGAAACTGTAGATATAGTCCCAGCGTCCCAGGTTCAACCCGCTGCTGTGTTCGCGCAATTCGTACAGGATTTCTTCCGTCTCGAACGCCGCCAGGATATGTTCAATCAGCACGGTGGCGCGGATCGTGCCGTGCGGAATGCCAAGCCGCTCTTGCGCAAAATGGAACACATCGTTCCACAGTCGGGCTTCCAGATGGCTCTGCATCTTCGGCAGATAGAAGTACGGACCGCTGCCGCGCCGGATCAACTCGTGTGCGTTGTGGAAGAAGTAGAGGCCGAAATCGAAAAACGCGCCGGCCACCGGCTCGCCGTCGACGTGCAGATGCTTCTCGACGAGATGCCAGCCACGCGGACGCACTGCCAGCGTGGCGGTGACGTCGTTCAGACGATACTCACGCCCCTCTGGACTGACGAACGTGATCGTCCGGCGCACGGCATCGCGCAGGTTGCGCTGCCCCTCGACCATATTCTCCCACGTTGGCGCATTCGCGTCCTCAAAATCCGCCATGAACACCTGCGCGCCGGAGTTGAGGGCGTTGATCACCATACGCCGGTCGGTTGGACCGGTAATCTCCACCCGCCGGTTCGAAAAATCGGCGGGGATCGACGCCACCTTCCAGTCGCCGCCGCGAATCTCTGCCGTCTGGGTCAAAAAATCAGGCATTGCGCCCGCTCTGATGTTCGCCCAGCGCTGTTCGCGCACCGCAAGCAAAGCACGCCGGCGATGCTCGAACTGACGCGCCAGGGCGGCCACAAAATCGAGCGCTTCAACCGAGAGGATCTCCGACCACTCTGGTCTGGTCGGACCGAGGATTTCGACACGCTGCGGTGTGTCCACTGTTTTCCTCCTTGAAACAACCAGGCGCACTCTCTATATTAGTGACGCCGGTTACAATCTTGCGTCGCGCGAAGGGAGACCAGCCTACGCCGTTCGGTAGACCGAATGTAATGTTTCATAATACACCGGTGCTCTGCGCGACGGTGCTTTCAGTATACCCTATGTTGCACTGCGTTATGAGAACGATCAGGCGAAAAGAGGGGAAAAAGGGCGGTCCAATAAGGAAATTCAATCACTCTATTGGGATTCGCTGTGCGCCGGCGTACACATTGAACGCCGCGCCGCGCAGGAATCCGATCAGAGTCATATTGAACCGCTGCGCCAGGGTCGCCGCCAGCGTCGATGGCGCGCCGACCGCTGCGACCACCGGGATGCGCGCCATCAGCGCTTTCTGCAGAATCTCGAAGCCCGCCCGCCCGCTGACCAGCAGGATCGCCCGGTTCAATGCGGCAAGACGCCCCTGGAGCAGATGCACGCCGATCAGTTTATCCACTGCATTGTGCCGTCCAATGTCCTCGTGAAGCGCAAGGAGATCGCCGTCAGCGTCAAAGAGCGCGGCGGCGTGCAGCCCGCCGGTTTTCTGGAAGAGCGCCTGCGCGCGGCGGAGTGCAGCATCCATGCCGGCCACGACCGGAAGCGAGACGCGCAGTCCATCATCGTCGGGCAGCGGCGCACAACCGCGAGTACGCAACGCCTCGAGCGACGCTTTGCCGCAGACGCCGCACGATGATGAGATATAGAACAGACGCCGGGCATGGGTCAGATCGGGTTGCACCCCCGGGCGCAGGTCAACCGTGAGGGTATTGAAGCGCGACTCTGCATCACTGTCTGGATCGGCGCAGTAACGAATGGTTGCGATGTCGTCACGCGCGCGCACGATCCCTTCGCTGAACAGGAATCCGGCAGCCAGCTCGAAATCTTCACCCGGCGTGCGCATGATTGTCGTCAGTGGGATGATGTGCGTTCCGTCAGCGCTGTGAAGCGCCAGGCGGATCTCCAGCGGCTCTTCGACGACCAGCGTATCCCGGTCGCGTGTCGGTCGTCCGTCGCGCACCCGGATGACGGTGCGCCGTTGCACGTTGGGTTGGGTGAGCATGGCGATCTCCCTCACGCATGATCCAGCCGCTGCACGGTCACAATCGCTTTGTACGCGGGCACGCCGGAGTCGGGATCGCGGCGATGGGATGCGATCAGGACGTTCCCTTCGGGCCAGTGGACCTGCACGTTGCGCGGTTTCATCGGCGCGTACTTCACCCGCGCCCGCATTTCGCCCGCTTCCGACCGGATGAGCACCATGTCGCCTTCGCGCACGCCCAGTGCGGCGGCATCGTCCGGGTTGATGAGCATATCGTCGCGCCGCGCGCCGTTGAGCGGGTCGCGCTCGCCGTGGATGAGCGAGTTAAACTGCTTGCCACGGCGGGTTCGGAGCAGAAAGGCGCCATGGGGCAGCGACGTGTCTGGCGGCGTCAGCGGCGTCATCACTGCGCGACCGTCGGAAGTGGCGAAGACTCCATCACGGCACAGGATGCGCCCGCCCCATTGCACATGGTCGCCGGTGCGCCGCAACCGCTGAATGCCGTCGTACTCCGGCACGATGCGCGCAATCTCGTCGCGAATCTGCTGCCCGCTGTCAAAGTGAACGAGATGGGCGCGCTCCGGCGTTACCCGTTCCGCCACTTGCATGAAGATTTCCCACTCACTGCGCGCTTCTGCCGGCGGCGACACGATCTGCGGTGAAAAGATGACCTCACGCTCGGTGCTAGTTTCGGTACCGCCGTCGCACTGCTCATAGCGCGTGGCGGCGGGCAGCAGAATAACCGTGTCCGCCGGATCGACCAGCATCTGCGAGGTTAGAATGATGTCCTGATGCACCCGCAGCGTCGGGCGTGTCAGCGCCGCGCGAATGTACTCCGGGTCGGGTAGCGTGTCGAGAAAATTACCACCTGCCGCATAGAACACGTCGATCGCGCCGGCGTGCGCCGCATCGAGCATGTCGCCGCAGGTCAGCCCCTTCCATGCCGGCACATCGAACCCCCACTGGGCGCTCAACCAGCGCGCCTGCTCGTCATTCACCGGTCGTCCGCCGGGGAAGGTGGCGGCGGTGCACCCCATTTCGCCGCCTCCCTGAACGCCGCTGTGCCCGCGGATCGGCATGACGCCGCAGAACTCGCGCCCGATAAAGCCGCGCGCCAGCGCCAGGTTCAGGATTGCTTTGACATTCTCGACGCCGTGTTCATGCTGAGTAACGCCCATGCTCCAGACGAAAACAGCGCTCTTCGCCTGCGCCAGTATCTCAGCAAAGGCGCGCATCTCCTCGCGGCTCGCGCCGCTGGCGCGCTCCAGCAGTTCCCACGATTGCGTTTCAAGATGCGCTTTCACCTGCGCAAAACCGCTGGCATGCTCCTCAATGAAAGCGCGGTCGATCCAGTCGTTTTCGATCAGATGCCTGAGCGTTCCATTCAGGAATGCAATATCGCCGCCGGTATGGATCTGGAAGAAACGGTCGGCGAGACGGGTGCCAAACAGCGCGCTCTCGAAGACGCTCGGCACCCAATAGCGTTCCAGCCCTGGCTCGCGGCACGGGTTCACCACAAAAATGCGCGTACCCTGCTGCTTCGCATAGTAGAGATACTTGGTCGTGACCGGTTGATTGTTCGGCGCGTCGCTGCCGATGAAGACCAGGGCATCGGTTCCGATCCAATCGCGGTAACTGCACGTCGACGCCGCCACGCCAAGCGTCTGCTTCATGGCGGTCGTGCTGGGGGCGTGGCACAACCGCGCGGCGTTATCCACATTGTTCGTGCCGAGAAAGCGCGCCGCCTTCTGCGCCACATAGTACGTTTCGTTCGTAATGCCGCGCGAGGTCAGGTAGAACGCCACGCGCCGCGGATCGGTTGCGCGTATGCGGTCAGCGATCAGGTCGAGCGCCTGATCCCACGTGATGCGCCGGAAGCCAGCATCGCCGCGCTGGCGGATCATCGGGTACGGGAGGCGACCGAGGGTGCGCAGTTGCCTGCCATTCAGGGCGCGCAGCCCGGCGACATCATCAAGCTGGCGGATGTCGAGCGGCGGCATGGTATTGAGCCGCAGCAGGTTCAATCGCACCGTACAGAGATGAATGCCATCCATCGTAAAATCGCGCAGACCGGCAGTGCCGAGGGCGCACCCATCACACACGCCGTCGCGCAGGATGCGCCACGCAGCGCCGAGGTTATCGCGGTTCTCCCAGAAGGTGCGCACAATTTCCCAGTAATGGTTCGGCTTCACGTGGCCCAGCCCATTCGGAACAAGGCTGACCCACGTAGCGGGGTTGAAGCCGCGCAGTTTCATAGCGCCTCCTTCGCAGTTGCGGAGAAAAGGGGACGACTACCACGTATTGTACCAGGGATCAAGCCCTCGTTGAGACGGACGACCTTATGGGGTTTGAGAAAGCAAGCTGGCATCGCGCGGTCAAGCCCGCGCCGGCGGGCTTCGCTTTCCATAGCCCGCGACTTCAGTCGCCGGGCGGGAAGGCGGATAGCGGAATAATTATTCAAAGTCCATCAGCCGCCGGGCGGACGGGAGGACGACCGGCGCAATGGCAGCCAGATCAGGGCGATCAGCGCCAGGCTGACGGCATGGAGCGGCAATCGCCACCACCAGGGGGCGACTTCGTCGAACGCATCGACCGGTTGCACTTCGGGTCGGAGCGGCGCGGCTTTCGACCATGCCAGAAATGCGTCGCCGACCGGCAACACCCCCAGCGCGTAGCGTTTCTCGCCGCCAATCTCGATCCCCATGCCCAGGAACTCGCCGCCAAACCGCAGCGGTTCCGCCAGGCGGACATCGCCCCACGCGCGCGCCGCGCCCAGCGTCACGGTCGTTGCCGACAGACTGACCCCCGCCAGCAGTGGACCGGAGTCCACATCACCAGCGCCCTCCTGCCCGTGCGGATACTCGCGCACCCCCGGCAACCCTGCAACGGTCGTGACGAACTGCGCCCGGAAACGCCGGTATTGATCCAATCCCCATTCTGGATCGACTGCCGGAAGAAAACGCGCGATGATGCTCTGCGACGAACCGCGTGCGCCATTGATCGGTTGCCCGCTCTGCGGATCGGCGCGGTGCGAGAGCAGCCCGGTCGCCGGGTCGATCCGCTCCCGCGCCATTGCAATCCAGCGCGCAATCACATCGCTGTAACGCGCCTCGAACAGGTCATTGCAGCGCCGCAGCGCAGCAATGCCAACCACGCTATCGACGGGCCATGCCTGATTGGGGTAGGAGGTGAGAAACGGCGTGGCGCTGCGGGCAAAGGCGGCGCTCAACGCCTCACAATCGGCAGCAACCCGCGCCACCCGTTCCGGCGCACGTTGATCGGGCGCCTCAAGCGCCAGGATTCCCGTGCGCAGCCACGTCCCCCAGCCAACGACGAACACCCCGAATGGCGGATCGAGAGCAGGA
The DNA here is from genome assembly GCF_057785375.1 of Roseiflexus sp. Lineage (NCBI taxonomy): Bacteria > Bacillati > Chloroflexota > Chloroflexia > Chloroflexales > Roseiflexaceae > Roseiflexus > Roseiflexus sp. The sequence goes on along the minus strand of NZ_JBYNRX010000104.1, from coordinate 5,110 downwards.
GTGAACGGCGCGAGCGCCGCCGGCGAATCCAGTTGGCCGGCAGCCCGCCACGCCTCCGCGATCGCCTGCGCGCGCAGCGGGTCGTCGGCGGCGACCGCAGCGCCGGCATCGACCCAGGCGAGACCATACAACACGTGGCTGAAGAAGAACCCTTCAGGGAAGAGCTGCTGCATCTCCTCGCCAGCGCCGCGATCCAGCGCGCCGCGCAAAAACCGCAGTTGCGCCACGACATCCGGCGGAATCCGCCCCGGTCCCGCCACGTCCGCCGGCGGCAGATAGAGCCGAAGCTGGATGAGCAGGAGGGGAATAGTGCAGAGGAGGGCGAAGAACTGAACGATACGTCGGATAATGGTCATTGGCTACGATTGACCGTAATAAGGTCTTTCTCCTCGTCAGAAAGCCATTATCGCCGCTATCATACCGCAAAATTCAGGTTTCTGAGCCATACACAGAGACGAGGCAGGCAAACGGCACCGAGATCAGCCGCTGCGACCGAGCGCAGCGAGGCGAAGCCTGTCGGGTGCATACGCTGGTTAGCCAGCGCATTTGTCTTTCGCTCACCACAAGCGCATAATGCCATAGGAATCAAATGCCGCATCACTACTCACCAGGGACATCTGCTCGACTTGAGCTTGTGCTACCGGTAAACGATCAAATGGATCGCGATGATGAAAAGGCAAGGTCACGACCTTTGCCGTATGGCTAAGCGTGATACCAAGCAGCCCGATTCGATTCACGCTCAATTGGTGCGGAATGAACGTCTCAAAAGGTTGTGCCAATTGCAATCTGCCAAGACTGATCTTGATCGCCATCTCCCACAGACTGGCAACACTGAGATAAACATCGTTGCTTATGTCTTCAATCAATGCCCGTGCACTTGGGCTGAGGCGCTCATCCCCGCCGATAAACCAAAGGAAAGCGTGCGTATCGAGGAGTAGTCTCATGGCATATACGCGTTAAGGTCAGGGAGAGGTGCATCAAAATTGTCCGCCATAACAATCAATCCTTTTGCACTCCCGAATTGGCGGTGTACGACAGAGGTCACAGGCGCCAGTTGTACGGCTTCTTGAAGGTCTTTGATTATCAGTACCGTTTCCCCTCTTAACACGGCGTTAATCAATTCGAGCAAACGACCTTTCGCTTCTTCTAAATTGACTTTGAGCATTTTATTCACCTTCCTGAGTTCTCGTCGTGCATTGCGTTGCCTTGCGCTGGCTAACGGTCGGGTTCAGCCGCACGCGGAGCGTGTGGGCTGCAACCCATTGTTAGCCCCTTCTCATCTTCATTTCATGGCCGTTTTTGGTAACTTTCACTTTCAACGGCCTCATTGACGAATGTCGCTCCGTATTCCTGCCGCCGCAGCACCGTGTCGTACAGACCGATATCTTCTCCCTCGTGCCGATTGACGCCCACATAGACCAGGCTGGGGTCTTCGTAGCGCTTAAACTTGTACACTGCATCGTTCATCAAAGCGCTGTTAAAAACACCCAAACTCACCAACAACTCAAAGTCTTGCTTGGTAATGCCGGTTACACGCTTGAACAACTCTGGTTCCAGTTGGGTAATCACATCACGCAGCGTGCGCTCGCGGTAATCGGTGAGATAGAGAAAGATGGGAATGCGCGTGGCAAACTTGATGAGCTTCTCTTGGATTTCCTTGCGCTTGCTCTTGAATTCTTTCTCCTCTTCCGTGAGTTGCCGCTTCTCCTCGCGGGAGAGTTTGCGTTCGTTGGTTTCGCGCTTGGCCTTTTTGACCGCCTCAGATTTGTTGATGATGGTCTCGATGTCCTGATTCAGGTTGCGGAAGCCCTCGATACTCATCAGCGCCCGCATGGCTTGCTCGTTGGCCATCAGTTGCCGCAGGGTGTCGTTATCCACGTTGACCAGCAGGGCGCTCTCCCAGCGCCGCGCTAACAGGGTGGCCGTGGTGCCGCTCATCGCCATCTCCAGCACGCCGGCGGCATCAATCTGGCGCATCGAAGTGCCGTCATAGGCCAGCACCGGCAAGAAACGGATGAATTCTTCAACCTTCTGCTCCGGGTCGTCTTCGTTGACGTTGAGGCGGGTGCTGTAATCGGCAATCTGACGCAGGGCGCGGTCGGGCGCGAAGTCGAAGACGTAGCACTCCGACTTGAGAATCAGTTCCTCGTTTGGCGACAGCCCGTCGGGGTTGGTGAGCGTCCAGGGGCTTTGCACGCGGAAGGCGGCTTGGAAGTAGGTCTCCGGGCTGGAGGAATTGCGCAGCATGAAGATGCCTGTCCAGGGGCGCACGGTAACGCCGGTGGTCAGTTTGCCGCAGGTGAGGGTGATGGTCTTCGTCTCCAGCGGATTGCCCATCGCCTCCAGCACGGGCGGCAGGGCAGCGGCGCCAATGCCGGCTGACGCGCCGGCGGCGACAATCACCTTGTAGTCGTGATAGAAACGGTTTTGCCGCTGCGCGAGCAGGTCGCGCATGGCGTAGCAGGCGGCCACGCTGGGCAAGAACCACAGCGTATGGGTCAGCGCCGAAAGCAAACGCACGTCCGAAAACGGCAAAGGCGGACGCCGATCGCGCCCCAACTTTAGGTCGTCAATGCTGGCCGGAAGATACACGCCGCGAATCAAATCCAACCACTTTTGCACCTCGGCCTCGTATTTGAATTTCGCCTTGTCGCCGACGCCCTCGGCGGAGAAGAACACATTCAGGTCGAACTCGTTGAACTCGCCCTGCAGGGCCACCTGCCGAATGTCCTCCGGCAACTGGTAGGTCATCAGCACCATGCGCGGCAGGGCGGCGTAGGGGTTAGGGCCTTTCGTCTCATCCCACTCAGCCTTGGCGCGCTGCTCGTCGGAGTAAGTCCAGTTGTAAATCTGCTCTTCAATGAACTCGCCGCTGGCGATGGCGCGGAAGGGCGTGCCGGAGAGATACAGGTAGTGATTCGACGTGATGGGAAGGATGTCTTCCTCGAAGTAGTCAATGGCTTCGCCTTCGGCGGCTTGGCGCTCGCGCTCGTCCTCGGCCTCGAACAGGTCTTTGGCTTTCTCGCGCCAGGCGCCGTAGTGGTATTCGTCGAAGATGACGCAGTCCCAGTGGGTGGTGTGCACCCATTCGTTCTTGGTCTTGATGCCGCCGGTGGAGGGATTGCGGCCCAGGTAATCTTGAAACGAGCCGAAACAGACAATGGGCTTGGATTTATCGGCCTTTTCGTAGGTCAAACCCCCAGGCTTGATGAACTGCCAGCCCTCAAAATCCACATGCGTACGCAGGTCCTCTTCCCAGGCGCTCTGCACGGCGGGCTTGAAGGTCAGCACGAGCACCTTTTTCCAATCCATGTGCTTGGTCAGTTGATAGGCGGCAAAGGTCTTGCCGAAGCGCATCTTGCAGTTCCAGAGGAAGTGCGGCGGCTTGCCGTTTTCGCGGCGGTAGCTCTGGAAGTAGGCCATGGTCTTCTGGATGGCGGCTTCCTGCTCGGGACGCAGGCCGAAGTCCTGGCTGCGCTGCTCTTCCAGCAACTGCCCTTGCCGCAAGGCGTTGATCGCCGCCTTGACCTGCTCCACCGTGCAGCGGAACCACTCGCCGCCTTCCTGCTTGATACCGTTGATGCGCAGCATGCGGTGCACATCGCGGTCGGTGAAGGTTGTGCCGTCGTTGCGAATAGCGTCTTCTTCCAGCACAATGCGGTAGGGCAGCGGCCCGGGGCGCAGGGTCGGATACTGCGCCGCCACCCGCTCCTGCACGCTTTTGGTGGTGTAGCCTACCTTGAGCAAGCCCGCGTACTGCGGATTGGTGTCTTCGTAGGCGTAGATTTTAGGCGCGACCTTGGGCCGGCGGGGGAAGAAGTCGTTTGTCATGTGCCTTTCTTTCCTATGCTTGTGGCATTAAAAAGGCTTTATCATTCCTCATGCCTGTTGTCACATCAGGCCCCTGTTGTCATTTCGAGCGAAGCGAGAAATCTCACCAACAAGGATTAAGATTTCTCCTCGCTGGCGCTCGTCGAAATGACATGCCACTCCAAACTCAAATCTTTCCATTCCGGATTCATGGTCATGACCAATCTGTTTTTCTTTTCCCGACGCCACTTTTTGATTTCCTTTTCTCTGGCAATGGCAGCGCGGACATCCGTCACGTGCTCGTAATACACCAGCTTGTTTACGTTGTACTTTTTGGTGAAGCCATCCACCAACTTGTTCTTGTGTTCGTACAACCTGCGTTCAAGATTGTTGGTCATACCAACATACATGACCTTGTTGTTCCAATTAGTAAGAATGTACACGTAGAAGTTGCGGTCTTTCATAAGGTTTCTCCTTCGCCGCAAAGCGGCTTGACCGCATCATTTCGAGCGGCGCAGCCGCGACTGTTGTCATTTCGAGCGGCGCAGCCGCCACTGTCATTTCGAGCGGCGCAGCCGCCACTGTCATTTCGAGCGGCGCAGCGCCACTGTCATTTCGAGCGGCGCAGCGCCACTGTCATTTCGAGCGGCGCAGCCGCGACTGTCATTTCGAGCGGCGCAGCCGCGAGAAATCTTGCGCCTTGGGGGACAGGATTTCTCGCCTGCTCCGCAGGCTCGAAATGACAGGCGGTCGAACGTCGTTTCGAGCGGCGCAGCCGCCACTGTCATTTCGAGCGACAAAGCCGCGACTGTTGTCATTTCGAGCGGCGCAGCCGCGACTGTTGTCATTTCGAGCGGCGCAGCCGCGAGAAATCTTGCGCCTTGGGGGACAGGATTTCTCGCCTGCTCCGCAGGCTCGAAATGACGGGCGGCCGAAATGCCAGGCATGGTTTAGGCGCGGTGGGAAGAACTCACTCATTGCCATTTTCTCCGTTGGGTTCGTCTTCGGCGGCAGTCTTGGCAGCTGCGTCGTTGTCATCGGCGGGCATAGGGCGCACCATCTTTTCAATGAAGGCGATTTCTTCAGCGGTCAGCCCGTATTTTTGGTTCACTACCGTACACTTTTTTTCTGGGGGTTGACTTATGGTATACTCCATGGTGAGTCCCAGCCCTAGGAGGAATCATGAGCGACAACGTACGCCGATACCGTGCCATCCGCCAAGCCTTGAACCGGCTCTACCCCCACGAACCGCAAGGCAACCTTGCCCGCCACCTGAATACCTTGGCAGGGCTGATCAGCG
>NZ_JBYNRX010000103.1:0-38984 GCF_057785375.1 Roseiflexus sp. | reverse complement strand
AAAACCTGAGCGTGCGTTTATCCGTTTTCGGATTGCCCCGGCACCGTCCCCTCGTTTTGAACACTAATCTCAACAGGACACAACTACGCGAACACTTGCAAAGAACAATTCCTTGTGTTACAATGGACTCAATGAAGGGTTCGTGCGGTTCTTGTCGCATACTGCTGCATATCCTCCCTTTGCCTGCCAAAACGCCTCTTTCTCCCCTTAACGCATGGACCCTTCAGAACGTTTTGATATGACTGAAAAAAGGTACAAACATGCCGAAGAACGCATCTGACGTTGCTCGAAAATGGGCAAACAATCTTACGAACTCGACGCAGTCAATGGTAGAAGGCGCAAACGCCGTTACCGAAGCGCCGACAGCAAAAGCGGCGCAATCGGCTGATAAGTACGTTGCCGGCGTACAGCGTAGTGTCGAAAAATGGCAGAACGGGCTTAATCGTGTAACGCTGGCAGATTGGAAGCGCGCGTACATCAGTAAAGGTGTCCCGCGCATTGCGCAGGGGGCTCAGGAGAGCATGCCCAAAATGGAAACGTTTCTGCGCGATTTTCTGCCGTATGCAGAACAGGTTTCACAGCAAGTCAAACAATTGCCAAGCGCAACGCTCGAACAGAATATTCAGCGTATGGTGACTGCCGTGCGGCTTATGTCGCAGTACAAGCGGAAATAGGCTATGAACGGTTTGAAAGACTTTCTGCGCGAATTGTTGGCTCTTTTACGCGATTTTATTGTCGCGAACAAAGAGTTCGTCATTGCTTTTATCGTTCGTGTACTAGATTACGTTATCAAGCAACTTTCGTTCTTTATCAAGCGAAAGTGGCGGAACAATGGAAAAAGGTGACTCATCATGCCTGACTTCAGTTTCGTACTCTATGACCGCGTAACGTTCGGAACGTCTGCAAACGTCGAACATGTGCTGTTTCAAGTCGCACAAGGTGCAACTGCAACAGCGACTGAAAGTGCGACTAATTCGCGTGCGGCAGGACAATTGCCTGTCAACGAAGAGTTTGAAATCCGAAAAATCGCTATTACGCCTGACGCGGTAATGTCGCAGGCGGATAGCACAAGTTGGTTCGTAAACGGCTTTTTCGAGTTTCGCCTGATTGACCGTGTTGTGCTCAAAGCGCCACTGAAAGTCTTTGTCTCCTATACCGCATTCGGTGGCCATTATACACAAGCAACTGCAACAAACGCAGCAAGTGTCGGGCTTGATGCGAACGGGTTTGAGTTGGATATTCCTATCGTTATACGTGGCGGCGATAACTTTCGACCGCGCATTTTTCAAGGAACGGCGCTAACGACGCCAACGAACGTTCATCTTTTGCTTATCGGCGTGTTGCGTACCAACTAAAAGGAAAAATTACAAATGGCGGAAAATCCCTACTTCGTTAGTTTGCGCGTTTTACTTGCACCGAACGCAAGTGGAACACTGCAACATTCCGTACCGCGCAACGAAGAACTTGTTTTGGAAGAACTGTACGCACATAGTAGCGGCGCGTTCGCGATTACGTCGATTAGCGACAGCAGTGGACGTCTCTACGGCAATCTGAGCGCACAAAACCCACTTCCGTCTCAGATTATCGGTTTTGACCGGTTTCGCGCGTTTCCAACAAAACCGAAACTGGCGGGCGCTATCACGCTCTACATTGACGTAAGAGATGTAAGTGGGGCTACGAACACGATTACGCTTGTCCTTGCGGCTACACGTATTTCACAATGAAAATCCTTACGCCAGATTTTGAGCGACTCAACGTCGAAACAGACTCGATTCCGAAACCGCTCATCGTTTCAGACGACGCAATACAGACGATTGCGCGATTGTTCGTTTACGACACCGTTTCGCGCATTTGGACGCCGTTAATTACGCAAGGAGGCAAACTGGAAGTTGTACAGAATGAAGTGTACGAAACAACGTTTTTTACCACTCAAGTAGGACCGGCTGTAGTTTTAATACTTCCTGCTGACTCGAGGCGGCGACAAGTCATTGCCAAAAATATCGGTGCAGCAAGGCTGTCCCTTGGAAAAACGACGCCTCTCGAGTGGTCCAATAGCCATCCACTTGTATCAGGCGAAACTGTGACGCTTGCGGGATATATCGATCCTCTCTACGCAGTAGCCACAAGTATTACGAATATTGCTCTTATCATCAGTAATGCGCGATGAACATCACGTATGCACACTACGTAACTAACGTACATAGAGTTCCCGCAGATACGGGGACTGTGCTTTTTCCCTTCCTACCCAACACGAACGTAAGAGGAATTGTAGAAGGAATCCGAATCGCCACAATACCTACAAATCGTCCACAAACTGGTATCTATATAGGGTTTTTTGACACTGAAAACGTCTTCCGGTTTATTTTCTCGGTCAGTTCCCCAACCGAACTTACCGTACCAATACCCCTACACTCCCTGCCTGATATGATTTTGTACTACGGGTTTACCAATCTTAATCAGATTCCAGTAGATTATATCGCGCACTACAGGTATATTTACCTATAATGTAAAAAAGGAGAATACGTATGGCAAACATCATCATGCCCGACAGCGCGCAACTTGCGGCATTGAAGCAAGAACTCACGAATATCGAATCGCTCAAACAGTCAATTGCTCTTGCTGAGCGTGCGGGAATCAATGTTGCGGAAGAGAAAGCGCGCCTTCTTGAAACAGAACAACGGATTCGCGCATTGCTTGCAGTGTACGACAATCAGCGTCCGACAAACCGTTCTTCGTAACCTTTTTTTACGTATCATCACCAAAACGCGCAATCACGGGCATTGCGCGTTTTTTGTTAGAAAGGAAAGATTATGAGCAACCCACTGCAAGACATTGTTGACGATATACGAAACGCAATAAGCGCAGGCGTCAATACCGCTGTCAACACTGCCAATGATATCGGAACGAACATTCAGAAAGGAATCGAAACTGTCGTTAACGTTGCGGCACAAACAACACAAAACGTTGTGAATGCTATGCAGACTGGTATCGACAAAGCAGTAACGTTAACGCGCAATGTCGTGGCGGATACGATAACCACGACACAAAATGCAATAGCGTCGACAATTAACACTGCAAAAACTATGGCGAACAATGCTGTGGACATGGCGCAGAAAGGAATAACAAACGCTGTCAATGCCGCAGCAACGTTTGTCAACAATGCAACGGCTACTGTTGGGCGTGGGATAGAAAATGCTATCAACACTGCAGCATCGTTCGTGAACACTGCGGTTCAGAACGTCAAGACAGGAATTGAAGGATTGAGCGTTGCAGTCTACACAAACGTCAATCGTACTCTCGAATTTGTGCGTACCGCCGTAACCGAAAGTGTTGTTCGTGTTGTTACTGAATTCAGCAATGTGGTAGGAAAAGTGTATGGCGAAATACGTACTATCTACAACACTCTTGTGGCGGTATACAATACGATTGAACGCAGTATTACGCAAACAGTTACAACACTTGTTGAAAACGCAAAGCAGACTATCATAACCGTGTTTGAACAAACCAAAGCTTTTATTGTTAACGCCGTGGAAGACGCCGTACAAAAAGTCAAACTGGGGTTTCAGATAACACGTGATTTTATCGCTCAAAAAATCTCAGAAGCGATTACGTTTTTGGAAAACGAATGGAACAATATCGTAACGGCTTTGAAAGGATATTATCAAGGATTTATTGACTTTGTAAAACTTACGCACCAAACGGTCGAGCAACATGCAGGTTTTATCGCAAGCGGCGCATTAGGCGCAACAGAACTGATTTTGCGCGGTGATTATGACGATATTGCCTCAGTTGTCCAAACGCTGTCCAAATTGTTCAGCGACAGCAACATTCCATACGCGCTATTCGCCTCTCTTGCATTAGCAAACGTTCTTTCAAGCGCCATTCCGATTGTTGCTGAACCGTATCTTGCAAACGTGAGAAACCGCGCTTACGCACGTGCATTGTCGGGAACGCTGGCTGTCGAAACACTAGCAAACGCTGTTGCAATGCGCGCAATGACGATTGATCAAGCGCGAAGCATGGCAGCAAAAACAGGAATTGCAAGCGACTTGTTGGATAGCGTTATTGCTGCATCAGAAGAAAAACTGAGTATCGATCAAATTGTCAATGCTGTGTGGGATAATCGAATTGACGCAAGTAACGCAGAACAACTTGCGCGACAAAATGGTATTGCAAGTGAAACGTTTCGTTACGCGCTTGAGTTTGCGCGTCCAACAACCAGCGACACACAAATCGTCAATGCGGCGTATCAAAACGTACTTGATCCATCACAAGCGCGTTCTATTCTGCGCGCGCGCGGCTATGATGACCAAGACGTAGATGTGTTGTTTGCGCAAAACTTGCACAATTTGGGGTTAGAAGCAATTATCGAACTGTACAATCGTTCGTTCATCGACGATAATCAGTTTGCAACACTTCTGCGCGAAACTGGCTATCGTGACCGTGATATTGCATTTATCAAGCAATTGACACACAGAATGCCGCCTCTTTCAGATTTGATTCGATTCGGGTTAAAAGACGTGTTCAACAGTGAATACGTCAATAACTATCAACTGCTTGAAGAACTGCCAAGTGAGTTTCTTGAGTACGGCAAGGCTTATGGTTTAAAAGACCATGAAATAAAATGGTATTGGGCAGCATCGTGGGATTTACCGTCCAATACACAAGGTTATGAAATGTATCATCGTAGAATTATTACCAAAGAACAGTTAGAAATGTTATTGAAGTTTAACGATGTTCCGAGGTTTTGGCGGGAGAAAATGATAGAAATGGCGTACAATCCGCTCACGCGCGTCGATGTGCGTCGAATGTACCAAACTGGCGTTATTTCCGAAAAAGAAGTGTACGAAGCGTACTTAGACCTGGGCTACAATCCTGAAAACGCGCGCCGGCTCACAGATTTCACGACACGTTTGTCAGCGCAAGAAGATGACGACGAACAATCAAAAACGCGCAGTGTAACAAAAACTGAGATTCTCAATGCCTATCGTCACGGAATTATCAGTCGTGAAGAGGCAAAAAACAGACTTATGACGTTGCGCTATTCTGCTGAAGATGCAGAACTGTTTTTGAAAATGAGTACTGCCGGGAACATCAGCGAAGAGAGCAAACAAGCAACACAAGAGATACTGCGCCGTACCATCAAATACGTCGAAAACGCCTACAAGGACAATTTTTTGTCTGACGATGCTGCAATCTCGTTGTTGATGAATGCTGGATTGACCGAACAGCAAGCGCGTTCGTACTTAGCGATATTTGCGTTAGAAGACGACTACGAAGACGACATGCAAGTCGTAGCGCAACTTACAAAAGCGTTCGAGAAGTATGCAATTGATGAAAAATCAGTGCGACGCGTTCTGCGCGAACTGGGAATGAACGACGAAGGGATTGAGCGTCAAGTAACAGAAATGAGTTTCTTGCGTTTGCTGAACGCGCGCATTCCTTCCTTGTCAGAAGGACGTAAATGGTACAAACAAGGAAAAATAACCCGTGAACAGTTTGAAGCGATATTGCTGGGGAATGACGTATCAGACGTGTATATTGATTTATACACTGACGAAAGTGAGAACGAAGATGAAAAACGTTGAACATCTCGAACAATTGCTCAGAGACTTGCAAGACCCTGAATGCCGTGATTGCGATGCTGCAACGTTGTTGGTTGCGGTACAACGTGGCAGAACGTCGAAAAAACTGCGTATCCTTAAAACAATACAGAAAGAGATAAAAAGCAATGCCACGCCAAACCCGTTACGCAATCAAGCAATTTCTCAATAATTCACAGAATAACTTGTTAAAAGCAATGGCGCAGATAAAAGCAGTTATCGACATTTACCATGCCAACGAAGCGCCAGACTACGCAGAACCGCTCGAAGCCGCATTGTTCGCACTTTCAGAAGTGTTAGAATTACTTTCAGAACGGGAACGAGAGGCGTAATATCACCAATTTATCAGGTGTTTATCAGGAGTTTATCAGGTGTTTATCAGGAGTTTATCATTGACGCCTAAGACAAATCTTGGTATGCTGGACGCACAGTAATTAATCAGTTCGGAGCAAAGGAGAATACCCATGTACATCTTAACGCTGTATCAAGAGACAGAACTGCACCGACGGATAGTACCTGTGCATTCGCGCACGTTTGTTCGCGCAAAGTCGCTCAAGGCGTTGGGGGTTACAGCCGATGCGAAGGACGTGGCTGTTGACACGCTGGAGTCCTTCTTTTTCCCCCACAAATTGGGAATGGCCCAAGAATTAATAGAACTGATGGAACGCGTTCCCTCACGGCGAACACGGTACGTCGTCTATACCCCCTACGGAACGATGGAAATGTTCCGTAGTAGTCGGCAGGCACGTGCAGCCTTTTTTGCGCGTGTCAAGAAGTTCGATAGCACGGCGATGGTGCATATGCCACGCGTTCTGTCTGTTCCATCAGCGTTACTGCACTTTCGCGAACGAGTAAGTACGACAAACATGCCCAACGTCACGTTTACATACCGTGACGCCTATGAGTACATCTTGATGTGTTTTATGAACGCTGAAGAAAGCGAACAGTACGACAGCGCCATTGAGGCGCTTGAAGCACAAAAACTTGAAAACCAGAAAGGGGAGAAAGACGATGAAGACTAAAAGCACCGTGAGTCAGGTCAAAGAAGTCCTGAACATGCGAACCTTTATGACGCATAAGGACGTATTAGACATCGAAAACGAATACAAAGCCTGGACGTTCGAGAGTGCCGATATCCTGTTGGCGGGCATAACCCAACGGGTTATCCGGTACCCGAACGGGACGGCAGCAGTCTGGGACGGGAACGAGTTGGTTTCAGCCGCTACACTCGTGCGCTCTTGGGAAGGCGCCTTAGCCTTCCATGTCGGCAATATGACCGCAACCGAGTTCGCGTTCTATTACGGCGAAGCCATCAACAGACTCGCGTTTTGGAACGTGCAGTTCGCAAAAATCGAAGTAGTGAAAGATGGAAACGCGTTTTCCAACACTCTCGTTTACGACACGTGGACATGGGACGGCACGTTCGGCGAACTGCATCTGACGCGCAAGATACTGGAAGTCACTGAGGACGAGTATGTCATACGCCTGTACTACAAGCCTGAGGCAGTTCCATACTACTACCCCCGTACCGAACACTCGACGATAACCCATGCTATTCTCGCAGACAAATGGGAAAACGCATGGACTGTCCTAGAGAGTCACTACTTTGAGCCCTGGCTTCTCTGACGAAATGCCGTACCCAAACCCCTAACGTCCGACAGCGTTAGGGGTTTTTACGTTTTTGGGGAAAGGACGTTCCAATGGCAGGCAGGCGGCGTATCTGGGACAGCAATGCCGCGCGTATGCGGGCAAGCCGTGCGAAAAACACTGCCGTCATAGCCTTTGACGGTGAAGGCTATGATATGGGGGATACGCACATATACACACTCTTATGCGCGGGAAATGAAAGTAATTTTATGTATGTGTACAACCCCGAAGGCTTGCGAACCGAACAATGTCTTGATTTTATTTTAGAAGTCAAAGAAAAGTATCCCAAGAGCATTTTTATCTCATTTGCGTTCAATTACGACATTACGCATATCTTGTACGATTTTACGCGCGAAGAGTTAGAACTGTTGAAACGTGGGAAGGTGATGGGGCATAAAAAATACGCCGTAGCCTTACGGTACGGAAAACGACTTTGGGTAAAATCAAACGCAGTTTCGGCGCAGATAAACGATATTTTTGGTTTTTGTCAAACGTCATTGCTCAAATCGTTGGAAAACTGGAAGATTGACATTCCCCACGAAGACTACATCACGATAAAAGTCGGTAAGGAACGACGTGGCACGGCGTTTCAACTCGAAGAGACACTGAAGTATACACGACTTGAATTGATGTATACATGTAAACTCTTTTTTAAAATACGCGACAGTGTGAAGAATGCAATTGAGAGGCCGTTAGGCGCTTATAACGGTGCAGGCAGTGTGGCAGCAACAATCCTTTCAAAACACATTTCTAAAGAACAACGACGAAAGTGGCAAGCGTATAATGAAGAGCCCGAAATAAAAGCGCTTGTTTACGGCGCTTATTTCGGCGGAAGAATTGAACAAATACGTTTTGGCTTTCATCATGCGACTGTGCACAACTACGATATTAATAGCGCGTACCCTGCAGTCATAACCGACATGCATTCGCTTGACCGATATAAACTCGTCGAAGAAAAAGACGCGTACCAGTATCTTGCGCGTTATAAGCCAGAGATAGGAGTTGCTAAAGTAGTTTGGCATTTTCCTGAAGCAACTGTCTATCCATTCCCGTACCGATTCGGAGGACGTGTATTTTTCCCACAGAAAGGAAACGGATACGTACATTTACCGGAGTTTTACGCTGCAATGTCAGTGTTCGGCACGAGTATTCGCCGGTACGTGACGATAGAAAAACTTTTGGTTTTTTACGGTAAAGAAAGGCCGTTTGCATTTATTCGAGACTATTACGAAAAACGACGCGTTTTGAAGGAAGAAGGTAAAATAGGAGAGCAGTTAGCGTTGAAATTAGGATTAAATAGCATTTACGGAAAAATGGCGCAACGGTTTGATGAAGAAGAAGAAGAAATACCTGTGTGCGTCAATATGGTGTATGCAGGACATATCACCAGCACGACGCGCGCGGCATTGTACAAAGTGGCAATTACGTTTAACGACGACATTATTTCGATAAATACGGATGGTATTTATTCAACGCGTGAATTGCCGCTCAACACGTCGAAAGCAATGGGCGAGTATTCTTATGAGAAATACAGTGCAGGATTGTTTGTTTATTCAGGATTGTACTTCTTGTTCGACGAAAATGGAAATATCGAAGCAAAAACGCGGGGAATTGATTTGCGCAAAGTGTCAAAGGAAGAACTGTTTGCACGCATAGTCGAAGGATATACGACGAACGCCAAGTCGATTACTATTCCCCAAACAAGATTCATTGGTTTCCGCCGTGCATCGATATCAGACGAAGTCTTTGTACAACGTGGGCGGTTTGTCGAAGAAACCCGTGAAGTGAAATTATACCCCGTCGAAAAGCGTTCTCCCGTAGATATTGACATTACGAAGGCTGCACGGCAATTATTGAGTACCAGTGCCATTTCTTACGACTTTTTCTACGAATTGCCTTCGGAAATGCCGCGTAATCTAGAATACGAAGAAATAATAGCAGAACACGAAGATAACCAAGATTACGCATAGTTATAGGTAAAGGGGGAAAACTATGCGTGGGTTGTTAGGTGGGTTTATGCGCCTTTCGGGAACTGCCGAACGGTACGTTGACCTCATGTCAGGAAAAGAAGTATCGCGTCGACAACGTGATGCAATATTGCGAAGCCTCGACGATGCTCAACGGAAAGAAAGGTTGCAACAAGCATTGAATACAAGTGCTGGCTCGATTGTACGCGATTATATTCGAGAAACGAAGATACGCCAGTTTACGCGCCGTGACGCAGATTTAATACAAAAAGTGTTCATTGACTTGAAAAGTAAAGATGTAAACGTCAAAAAAGACGCCTTGCGCCGAGTAGGGCGTTTTCCGAAACATTCAGACGAGTTTTATTGATATTTCAGTGCTCTTCTGCGAGCCGAAAATTCCGAAACTCCGGACCCCGCAACCTCTTCTCCCTATGTGATCCGTCGCAATGGCAGCTCTTCGCCGCTCCTGAGCCTTCCTGGTGCGTCGCTACACCGCCTTGATCATAGCATGAACATGCGCGTTTCGCAACTCGCTTTTTGCGCAAAAACCGCGTCAAGTTGCGAGGCATATGCTATCCCTTTCTGAAGCGCAGAATACCGCTAAAAACTCTTGACACGCCGGTTTTGGAATGCGGCGTTTGGGGCATGACGCTGGCGAGTTGCGAGAGCATTGCTCTCGATGCGTGTTTGACGATCTCTTCCTCATTGAATGTCGCTGATCCGCGCTGCTACTGCTGCGCCGACTTCGGCGGTCGTGGCGCTGCGCTCGTCAGGCGCAGCAATGTCGCCAGTGACGATCCCTGCCTCCAGGGTGCGCCAGACTGCGGTTTCTACGGCGCGCGCTTCGTCTTCCAGCCCTAACGAATGGCGCAACAGCAGCGCGACGCTCAGAATAGTCGCCATGGGATTGGCGATCCCTTTGCCGGCAATGTCAGGCGCCGAGCCGTGGATGGGTTCGTATAATCCCATTCGTGTGGCTTTCCCGCCATTACCGGGTGCGCCAAGCGATGCAGAAGGCAGCATCCCCATCGATCCCGCCAGCATCGAGGCTTCGTCGGTCAGAATGTCGCCGAACATGTTTTCGGTGACAATAACGTCGAAGTCTGCCGGGCGTCGGATGAGGTGCATAGCGCAGGCGTCGACCAGCATGTGGTCGAGCTGCACGTCGGGGAATTCGTCGCGCATCAGGCGCGTCGTGACGCTGCGCCACAATCGCGAGGTCTCCAGGACATTCGCTTTGTCCACCGAAGTCAGTTTTTTGCGCCGGTTGCGCGCCAGGGTTGCCGCAACCCGTACAATGCGCTCGATCTCGTCAGTAGTGTAGACGCATTCGTCATACGCGCTTTCGCTACCGTCTGATGCGGTATCGCGCCCTTTTTCGCCAAAGTAGATGCCGCCGGTCAGTTCACGCACTACCAGGAGATCGACACCCTGCAACCGCTCCGGGCGCAACGGCGATGCGGCGATCAGACGCGGATGGAGCGTCACCGGTCGCAGGTTGGCGAAAAGCCCCAGCGCCTTGCGGATGCCGAGCAGTCCCTGTTCGGGACGCACCGGCGCCTCCGGGTTGTCCCATTTGGGTCCGCCGACTGCGCCGAGGAGGACGGCGTCCGACGCGCGGCACAGTTGGAGCGTTTCGGCAGGAAGCGCTGTGCCGGTCGCGTCGATGGCGCAGCCGCCGATCAGCGCCTCACGCACTTCGAAGACGTGTCTGAATCGCTCGCCGACGGCGCGCAATACGCGCATCCCCTCCGCCACGACCTCTGGTCCGATCCCGTCGCCGGGAAGCGCTGTGATCACTGCCTGCATCTTACTGCTCCGTTTTATCTTTTTCTTTTTTGCTCTTCTGAGTCAGGAAGAACGTCAATGCTGCGATAACCAGCGCCGCTCCGCCACCGGAGATGAGCAGGTTTGTCTCGCCGTTCCAGGTGGTGAATTGACCGAGGAATCCGACGCCGATGACGACAATGACGACGCTGATCAGTTTGTCTTTCAGATCGTCGAGGGTGTGAATTTCGAGCCAGCGCGGCACCGGCACCCGGTCGTCGATGAACAATTCGTACAATCCCAGTGCGACGATGTAAAGCACTGTCGCTAGCAGGAAGATGTCGGTGATCTCGATGAAACTCAACAACAGGGTCTTGGCAACCTTTGCGGTGAACTCGCCTTTTGAGAAGACATCTCGAATGATAACGAATGTTTCAACAGCGCCGAACAGGATGAGCGCTGTTGCTGCGACAAGCGTCACCAGCACGGCGACGATAACGATGTAGCGCATAAGCCCAATCAGGCGCGTCATTCGGTGTCAACTCCTGGCTGTAGTAACGACGCGCGCCGGATGTACGGCTTCGTACGCAGCGATGGCGGTTTCTTCGTTCAGCAGAAACCCCAGTTGATCGACGCCGTGCAGCAGGCAGTGTCTGGTGAACGGATCGATGGGAAAGTGCGTCTGCCGTCCATCGGGGAGCGTCACCGTCTGCGCCGCCAGGTCAATGGTTACTTCGGTGGTCGGGTCTTCCTCGAACAGACTGACCAGTTGCTGATACGTGTCTTCATCCACCTGAACGGTCAGCAGTCCGTTCTTCAACGCATTGTTGCGGAAGATATCGGCGAAGGAGGGGCTGATGACCGCCTTGAAGCCATACCCCTGCAATGCCCAGGGGGCGTGCTCGCGCGATGAACCGCAGCCGAAGTTGCGCCCGGCGACCAGGATCGTCGCTCCCTGCGCCTCTGGACGGTTGAGAACGAAATCGGGGTTGGGCTTGCCCTCGGCGTCGAAGCGCCAGGCGTAGAACAATCCCTCCGCCAGACCTGATTTGTCGGTGACTTTGAGATAACGGGCAGGAATGATCTGATCGGTGTCGATGTCCTGCACCGGCAGGGCGACAATACGCCCAGTGATGACTGAAATGGGTTGCATGTCGTGCTCCTGAAAGAGAACTGATACTAAGTCATTCGTACAATACTGCCGGGCGCGCGGCAGACCCCAGGGCGCTGCGGGCGAAAGCCCTCGCTGAGGCAAATGAAAGTCGCGCTAGGGCTGCTGATGCCACTGCACGGGTCATGCGTCTGCGACACGGACTTCTGATGCATATTGACTGGCGCTCCTTGCGAACCGGCACTCAAACATCTTGTCTGACTGACTGCACGTTAGGATGAGTCGGGTAGGCGAAGGCATTGCCTTCGCCTACTCCGTCGCACGCAGTGATTTTTTGGATAGGCTCTAAGTTAAGGGTTAAGTGCGTTGATCTCATTGCTCTAACCCCTAATCCCTAATCCCTGACTCCTAATCCCTAACATACGCATCAGGACGGGCAGGCGCGCGGAGATTGAGAGCGCCTAATCCCTAATCCCTGACTCCTAATCCCTAACATACCGCGCCCCGACTAACAGGATTGCCGCAGCGACCAGCCTAACCCCTAAGCCCTAATCCCTAATCCCTAACATACCTCCGCGGATCGGCGACGGCGCCTTCGATAGCGGATGCGACGGCTGTGAGCGGGCTTGCGAGGAAGGTGCGTGCGCCGGGTCCCTGGCGACCTTCAAAGTTGCGGTTGCTGGTTGACACGGCGTATTTGCCTGGCGGAACCTTGTCGTCGTTCATGCCGAGGCAGGCGGAGCAACCTGCTTCGCGCCATTCGGCGCCGGCGGCGCGAAAGATGGCGTCCAGCCCTTCGGATTCCGCCTGTTTCTTCACCTGCTGCGATCCGGGCACAACCATCATGCGCACGCCGTCGGCGACTTTGCGCCCTTTCAGGATGCTTGCCGCCAGGCGCAGGTCCGAAATGCGCGAGTTGGTGCAGCTGCCGAGGAAGACGACATCGATCTTGTGACCGAGCAGCGACTGACCAGGGCGCAGGTCCATATAGCGCAGCGCCTTGTCGAGCGCCTGGCGCGCCGCCGGATCAGGCAGTTCTTCCGGTGTCGGGATGCGCCCATCGATTGGCATGCCCATTCCGGGGTTGGTACCATATGTGATCATCGGTATCAGGTGCGAGGCGTCGAGTATGATCGTCCGGTCGTACACAGCGCCTTCGTCGGTCGGCAGGGTGCGCCAGTACGCCACTGCCTCGTCCCAGGCTGCGCCTTTTGGCGCGAAGGGGCGCCCGGCAATGTATTGGAACGTTGTGTCATCGGGTGCAATCATTCCGGCGCGCGCACCGCCTTCGATCGACATGTTGCAGATCGTCATGCGCTCTTCCATCGAAAGGGCGCGGATCGCCTCGCCGGTGTACTCGAAGACGTGCCCGGCGCCTGCGCCGACGCCGTACCGCGCAATGATCGCCAGAATGATGTCTTTGGCGGTCACCCCCGGTCCAAGGCGACCATCGACGCGTACTTCCATCGTTTTGGGGCGGCTCTGGATCAGGCACTGCGTCGCCAGGACATGTGCGACTTCGGAGGTGCCGATGCCGAACGCCAGCGCGCCGAAGGCGCCGTGCGTGCTGGTGTGGCTGTCGCCGCAGACGATGGTCATGCCGGGTTGGGTCAACCCCTGCTCAGGACCGATGACGTGGACGATTCCCTGATACTCGCTGCCGAGTGCAAACAGCGGAATGCCAAACTCGGCGCAGTTCTGCTCGAGCTGACGGAGTTGCGCTGCCGCCTGCGCATCGACTACTGGAATGATCCCGTCTGGTCCGCGCGGCGTCGTAGGGGTCGAATGGTCCATTGTCGCCAGGGTGCGATCCGGACGGCGCACCTTCAACCCGCGCTGGCGCAACTCGGTGAACGCCTGGGGTGACGTGACTTCGTGAATGAGATGGAGATCGATATAGAGCACCGCAGGCGTTTCCGCCGTCTGCGGGCGAACGATATGGGCGTCCCAGATTTTGTCGAACAGTGTACGAGGCATAGTTTCTAACCCCTAATGTGCAACCAGCGTCAACCACCCCCAGCGATCTTCTGTTTCGCCGGAGAAGAGGCCAAAGAACGCCTTTTGAATAGCGGTTGTGATCGGACCGCGTTTGCCCGCGCCGACCGGCAGTTTATCGACCGAGCGGATTGGCGTCACTTCAGCCGCAGTGCCGGTGAAGAAGAGTTCGTCCGCCAGGTAGAGCATTTCGCGCGGCAGGTTTTGTTCGCGCACCTCGTATCCCAACTGGTGCGCCAGGGTGATCACCGCATCGCGGGTGATGCCCGGCAGCAGCGCCGCCGTCACCGGCGGCGTGTAGATAACGCCGTCGCGGATGAGGAACAGGTTCTCGCCTGATCCTTCGGAGAGCCAGCCGTGTACGTCGAGCGCGATGCCTTCGGCGTAGCCGTTGCGCGCTGCTTCCATGACGATCAATTGTGACGACAGATAGTTGCCGCCAGCTTTTGCCATTGCCGGCAGCGTGTTCGGCGCCACTCGCTGCCAGGATGAGACGTGCACATCCACGCCATTCTCCAGCCCTTCGGCGCCGAGGTAGGCGCCCCATTCCATAGCGGCGACCATCACCTCGACCGGTGAGCGGAGCGGGTTCAGTCCCATTTCACCATAGCCGCGCCAGATGAGCGGACGGATGTAGGCGTTGGTCAGTCCATTCTCACGTACTACGGCGCGGCAGGCGTCAAATATCTGATCGGGCGTGAAGGATGGTTCCATCCGGTAGATGCGGCACGAGTCGAACAAGCGACGGATATGCTCGCGCAGGCGGAAAATCGCAGCCCCCCGTGGCGTCGCATAGGAGCGGATGCCCTCGAACACCGATGAACCGTAGTGCAGGGCATGCGTCATCACGTGGACGGTCGCCTTTTCCCAGGGAACCATCTCGCCGTTGAACCAGATATACTGTGATTCGCGGATTGGCATCGGTGTTCTCCTTTCACCACGACGTGAAATTGTGCCGAGGGCTGCAATCGTTATGCCGGTTGCTCTATTATATCAGGAACGTTCCATGTTGATTGTCGGCGGGGGCAACCTATCGGGTCGCCCCTGCGATGAACCGGCGACCTTCGCGCGTTGCCGCGCCAGCGGCAATTCCAGGCTATCCCACAGCGCCATGAAACTGGCTTCGATGATGTTTTCCGAACAACCGACCGTGCTCCAGCGTTCTTCGCCGCGCGCCGATTCGATCAGCACGCGCGGTTTGGCGGCGGTGCCGAGGTGCTCATCGACAATGCGCACCTTATAGTCCGCCAGTTGCACATCGGCGAGTTCGGGGTAGTGGGGCAGCAGCGCCTTGCGGATCGCCATGTCGAGCGCGTTGACCGGTCCGGCGCCTTCGGCGGCGGTGTGCATGATCTCATTGCCGACTTTGAGTTTGACCATCGCCTGCGAGATCATGTCGTTGGCGCCGTGCTTGCTGACCACCACCGTGAAATCGAGCAACTCGAACGGCGGCTCGTAGTCGGGCGCGGCGCGGCGTACCAGCATCTCGAACGATCCTTCCGCCGCCTCGAACTGAAAGCCGCGGTTCTCCAGTTCTTTGATCCGTTGCAGCACTACTTGCTCGTTACCGTTCAGGTCAAGCCCCAATTCCCGGGCGCGCATGCGCACATTGCCGCGCCCCGATAGTTCGCTGACCACGATACGCATCCGGTTCCCAACCAGTTCCGGGTCGATGTGCTGATAACTGTCGGGCACTTTGGCGACGGCGGCGACGTGAATGCCGCCTTTGTGCGCGAAGGCTGAGTGTCCAACGAATGGCGCATGCGTGTCGGGATTGAGGTTGGCGACGGCGGCGACATAGTGCGATACCTCGGACAGGCGACGCAATTGTTCGGAGGTGACGCAGCGGTAGCCAAGTTTCAGTTGCAGGTTGGCGATGAGCGGGATCAAGTCCATGTTGCCGCAGCGTTCGCCGTAGCCGTTAATCGTTCCCTGAACATGGACGCACCCTGCGCGCACGGCGGCGATTGCGTTCGCAACCGCCAGTGCGCCGTCGTTGTGGGTGTGGATGCCAAGGGTCGGACCGCGCTCTGCTGCGCCGTTGCTGAACCCTTCGTTTTCCAGGTGACGCTGCACCGCCTGAACGATCTCGGTCACTTCGTGTGGCAGACTGCCGCCATTCGTGTCGCACAGCACCAGACAATCGGCGCCGGCGCGCGCGGCAGCGGTCAGGGTTTCCAGCGCATATGAGGCATCCAGTTTATATCCGTCGAAGAAGTGTTCCGCATCGTAGATGACCTCTTTGCCGCGTTCCTTGAAATACGCAACACTCTCGGCGATCATCGCCAGATTCTCCTGGCGCGTCGTTTCGAGCACCTGTTCGACGTGCAGGGTTGAACTCTTGCCGACGAGCGTCACTACTGGCGTATCAGCAGCGACCAGCGCCTGGATGTTAGCGTCGGCCTCGCATGTGGTATCGGCGCGGCGGGTGCTGCCAAAGGCGGCGATTCTGGCGTGGCGCAGTTCGACACGGCGGATGCGCTGGAAAAACTCGGCGTCCTTGGGGTTCGAGCCGGGCCAGCCGCCTTCGATGTAGTGAACGCCGAGCAAATCGAGTTCACGCGCGATCTTCAGTTTATCTTCGACCGAGAGCGATAGCCCCTCGCGCTGCGTTCCGTCGCGCAGGGTTGTGTCGTAGAGCAGAATCTGCATAACTGGCACCTCGTGTGTTGCAGGCTATGGCTGCCCACGCCAGCGTGGGTAGCTGCCGAAGACTTTGAACAGACCGGTTTTCGTGCGAATGCGCTCCAGAGCAGCGGCAACAACCGGCTCTTCCCGGTGACCGTTGATGTCCACCAGGAAGATGTACTGCCCCAGCACTTCTTTCGATGGGCGCGATTCGAGTTTGGTCATATTGATGCCGACCGACGCCAGTTCCTGGAGGGCGTCGACCAGTGCGCCGGGGCGGTCTTCGCGGTCGAAGCCGAAGCAGAAACTGGTCTTATCGTCGCCGGTTGGCGGATAGTCGTGCGTTCCCAGCGCGATAAAGCGGGTGACATTTCCCGAACGATCCTGAATATCACGTGCCAGAACCGTTGCTCCGACCAGTTGCGCTGCGCGCAACGTTCCAATCGCCGCCGCCGGGCGTTCGTCCGCCAGCGCCTCGGCGGGAGCGGCGCTGTTGCTCAGGGACGCAACCGTTGCCACGCCGGGCAGGCAGCGCTCGATGAAGCGCCGGCACTGCCCAAGCGACTGCGGGTGCCCGTAGAGCACCTTGATCTCGTGGAGCGCCAGACCGGCGCGCCCCACCAGGTAGTGCTGAATTGGAATGACCGTCTCACCGGCGATGCGCAGATCGGTTTCGTGAATGAGCAGGTCAAGCGTGGTCGTGACGCTCCCTTCAAGGACGTTCTCAATCGGTAGAATGCCAATCGTCACTGCGCCGGTTTCGACGGCAGTGACGACGGCGGGCATGCTGGTCAGCGGAATATACGTCGCATCTTCACCGCCATACGCCAGCGCGGCGATTTCGCTGTAGGAGCCGGGCGGACCCAGATAGGCAATAGAGCGTTTCATGAGCAATATCTCGTTGCGCACAGTCCTGCGGCTTATGGACTTTGAAACCACATTCCGCTATCCGCCCTGGCACCCGGTGACTGATGAACATGAAAATCCGGCATTCGCGCTACGCCCGGCGGCTAAAGCCGCGGGCTGCGGTTGTGAAGTCTGCCTTCGCAGGCTCGACCGGGTTTGATTCTTCATATTCATGAGTCACAGGCTACAGCAGGCGAAACCCGCCTTTGCAGGCTCGACCGGGCAATACCGGATTGTTTTCTCAAAAAACCATCAGCCGCAGGTTCTTACTCCGTCGCATTCGTGCCGAACAGATCAACCGCGTAGGTCGGCTTGCTGCGGTCGTACCCGGCGGCGTAGGCGGCGTTCTCGGCGCTCAGGCGCTCCTGGCGCGCGGCGATCATCTTGTTGAGCGCCGCCATGTACGACTCGGCAGCGGCGACAATGGTGTCGGTGTTGGCGCTGTAGCCGCTATAGATCTGCGGTCCGCGGTGTCGTCCGACGCGGTATTCGCGCTCTTCGACCGCGTCACCCGGCTCGCGGATGCGCACCGATACCTCGGCAACCGCATCGATCCCCTCGGTAACCGCCTTGATCGAGAACTCGATCAGGTCGTTCGGGCGTCCGACGATCTTATCGATCGCTTTGTAGATCGCATCGACCGGTCCGGTGCCGTGTGCTGCCGTCGTGTGCGTGTTGCCATCCGGATCGGTGATGCGCACCGTCGCCACCGGCGTCACGCCGGTGCCGCAGGTCACCTGAACGTGCTCCAGGCGGTACAACTCTGGCGTATGAAGCGATCCGCCGGTCGCCAGCACCTCAAGGTCACGGTCATCGACGACTTTCTTTTTGTCGCACAGTTCCTTAAAGCGCTGGAAGACCTGATTGAACTCTTCCTCGCTATCGAACTCATACCCCATCGCCGCCAGTTTGGTGCGCAGCGCATTGCGCCCGGAGTGTTTGCCGAGCACAATAGCGTTGCCGTCCAACCCAATGGTCGTCGCATCCATGATCTCGTAGGTCATGCGGTGTTTCAGGACGCCATCCTGGTGAATGCCCGACTCATGGGCGAAGGCGTTGGCGCCGACGATGGCTTTGTTGGGCGGTACCGGCATGCCGATAATCGTGCTGATCAGGCGGCTGCTGCGCGCCAGTTCGCGGGTGTTGATCCGGGTATCGACGCCAAAAAACGAGCGGCGGGTCTTCAGCGCCATCACGACTTCTTCGAGTGACGCATTTCCGGCGCGTTCGCCAATGCCGTTGATCGTGCATTCGATCTGACGCGCACCGGCGCGCACCCCCGCCAGCGAGTTGGCCACCGCCATGCCGAGGTCGTCGTGGCAGTGGGTCGAAATAATGACCTTATCGGCGCCGGGGACGTGCCGGTAGATGCCGGCGATCAGTTCGGCGTACTCCTCTGGTGTGGCGTAGCCAACCGTATCGGGGATGTTGAGGGTTGTCGCGCCCTCTGCGACGACCGCCGCCAGCATCCGGTAGACGTACTCCGGGTCGGAACGGGTCGCGTCCATTGGCGAGAACTCCACATCGTCGCACAGCGAACGCGCATAGCGCACCATCAATCGGGCGCGCTCCAGCACCTCTTCGCGGGTCGAGCGCAGTTGATGTTCGATATGAATGTCGGACGAGGAGATGAAGGTGTGAATGCGTTTCTTTGCGGCCGGCTGAATAGCGCTCCAGGCTTTGTCGATATCGTCCTTGTTTGCGCGCGCCAGCGCGGCGATGATTGGACCATCGGGCGTGCCGACGGTTTTGGCAATCTCGTGGACGGCTGCCCAGTCGCCTGGGGATGCCGCCGGGAAGCCGGCTTCGATGATGTCCACCCCCAGCCGCGCCAGTTGCCGCGCGACGTCGAGTTTTTCCTCCAGCGTCATGGTGCAGCCAGGCGCCTGTTCACCGTCGCGGAGGGTTGTGTCGAAGATGCGTACATGGTCCTCCATAGCGTTGTGTATCTCCTTTGCTTGAGAACCGGCAACTGAGAACTGAGAACCGAGAACTGAGAACTGAGAACCGAGAACTGAGAACCGAGAACTGAGAACTGAGAACCGAGAACTGAGAACTGAGAACCGAGAACTGAGAACTGAGAACTGAGAACTGAGAACTGAGAACTGAGAACCGAGAACTGAGAACTGAGAACCGAGAACTGAGAACTGAGAACCGAGAACTAATGCTCACCACTCGTTACGTATCATTTGCATTTGTCATTCGTCACTTGACTGATAATCCTCCGGTGCAAACGGGAATGGCGGCGAGGATGCGTCATCGTCCGTTGTATATGATACCTGTTCTTCATGAGTCGTTGATGTGCGTGATGGGATGGCATGCTCCAGTTTTCGGATCTTGCTCGTCAGCATTGCCGCGATTTCCTGGCATTCGCTGTGAAGTCTGGCTTCATCCTCTTCGGAAAGATACCCGCTACGGCGGAGCAGATCGAGCCAGCTATCAGTTTCGGCGGTTGATCCTTTGGCGATTGCCAGGTGATTGCGGTGCGCGCCGGGAGTGTAGCGCCCAGGTCCTTCGGCGATATTCGCGCCAATTGACGTGGCGGAAGCGATGATCTGTCGCGCAATGACCGCATTGCTCCACGTGTTCGGCATTCGCTGCACGATCGTTACCACATCGAGCGCCAGTTGCTGCGCCCGGTTCCACAGAATGAGATTGCGATGCGTGTAGCCCTTTGCCATCGCTATTGAGCTTTCTACGCGCATAAGTCAGGAAAATTAGCCTGACGTTGAACACTGTTCTTATAGAGCGATCAACCAGATGTTGCACAATATTGCCTATGTTGACCGTCTCACGGCTGGCGTTGGCGGCGACAGGCTCAGCCAGCGCCAGCCGCTCCGTGTTCTTCGGATATGATCCAATCTCGTGCTCGGCGTTGGCAGCGACAGGCTCAGCCAGCGCCAGCCGCTCCGTGTTCTTCGGATATGATCCAATCTCGTGCTCGGCGTTGGCTGCGACAGGCTCAGCCAGCGCCAGCCGCTCCACAGGTGCACGCGTGGGTGTCCAGATGCAGATTGATCTTCCTATCAGTTCTTAGTTCTTCGTTCTTCGTTCTTCGTCACGCCCCGCCCTCACCCGGCACGACCTCGCGCGGATTGACGAATGGCATCATACGGCGCAGTTCACGTCCTACCTGCTCAATCGGATGCGAGATGTCACGGGTGCGGTAAGCGTTGAAGCGCGGGCGACCGTTGTGATTCTCCTCGATCCAGTCCTCGGCGAATGCGCCGCTCTGGATGTCCGCCAGGATACGTTTCATCGTTGCGCGCGTCTCATCGGTGATGATCTTGGGTCCGGCGGTGTAGTCGCCCCATTCCGCCGTGTCGCTGACCGAATAGCGCATATAATTCAGCCCGCCCTGATAGAAGAGATCGACGATCAGTTTGAGTTCATGCATACACTCAAAATACGCGACCTCCGGTTGATATCCGGCTTCGACCAGCGTCTCAAACGCCGCCTTCACGAGCGCCGAGACACCGCCGCACAGAACGACCTGCTCGCCAAACAGATCGGTTTCCGTCTCTTCAGCGAAGGTCGTCTCGATCACGCCGGCGCGGGTGCACCCAAGCCCGCGGGCGTATGCCAGAGCGTCCGCCAGCGCATTCCCCGAAGCGTCCTGATGCACGGCGACGAGCGCCGGTACGCCGCCTCCCTGCGTATAGACCTCGCGCACGCGATGACCGGGCGCCTTGGGGGCGACCATGCTCACATCGACCCCTTCCGGCGGAATGATCTGCCCAAAGCGGATATTGAACCCATGGGCGAACATCAGCGTCTTGCCGAGGGTCATGTGCGGTCCGATTTCATCGCGATAAATGGCTGCCTGTGCCGTATCCGGGAGCGCCATCATGACGATCTGCGCTTCGCGCGCCGCCTCGGCGACGGTCAATACTTTCAGTCCCAATCCTTCCGCCTTTGATCGGCTTTTTGATCCCTGGTAGAGACCGACGATCACATCGCAGCCGCTCTCCTTGAGGTTCAGGGCATGCGCATGCCCCTGGCTGCCAAACCCGATGACCGCAATGGTACGTCCGGCGAGGCGCGCGAGATCGGCGTGGTTTTCGTAGTAAATGTGTGCCATAGTCCTTGTGTGTTCTCCTTGTCCTATTGGTGCGCTATGTGTGCGGTTGCCCGCCTTTGGAGGGAGTGAGGGCGGAGAGGCGCCCTCACGTGACTGTTATCTATGCCAGGAACTAATTCACGACCGGCACGCGCTCGGCATGCCCGTTGGCGCTCTCGACATATTCCTCGGCGGTGTGACCGCGCGCGCCGCGCACCATTGCGATCCGCCCGGTGCGCATCATTTCGCGGATGCCGTAGGGACGGATCACATTGATGAAGTTCTGCACCTTAGACGGTGATCCGGTCATCTCGACCACCATGGTGTTCGCGCCGACATCGACGATCTTGGCATCGAACACTTCCGTCAGTGCCACGATCTCCGGACGCTTTGCCGGCGGCGCATGCAGTTTCATCAGCGCCATTTCGCGCTCGACCGTCGGGTCATTCGTGACATCGCTGACCTTCAGCACCTCGATCAGGCGGTAGAGTTGCTTGACCACCTGCTCGACATCGTCCCACTCCACCACAATGGTCATGCGGCTGACGCCAGGGGTTTCGCTATGCCCAACCGCCAGGCTCTCGATGTTAAAGCCGCGCCGCCGGATAAGTCCGACCACCCGACTCAGCACGCCGGGGCGATCCTGCACAAGGGCGACGATGGTGTGTTTTTTCATGGATGCACGTCCTTTATGCTATGAATTGTGGGGCGATTCCAGGATCATCTCGCCGATGCTCTTGTTCTGCGGCACCATCGGGAAGACGTTGACCTCGCGCTCGACGCGGAAGTCGATCAGCACCGGTCCATCGGTGGCGTAGGCTTCTTCAATAGCCGCCTCGACCTGGCTGGTATGCTCGACGGTGATGCCCTTCCAGTAGTACGCCTCCGCCAGTTTAGCGAAGTTGGGACCGGACAGGGGCGTGCCGCTGTAGCGCTTATTCTCGAACAGTTCCTGCCACTGGCGCACCATGCCCAGGTAGCCGTTGTTGATCACGGCAATCTTGACATTCTTGACGCCTTCCTGAACAATGGTCGCCATCTCCTGATTGGTCATCTGGAAGCCGCCATCGCCGCAGACAGCCCACACCGTATCGTTCGGGTGGGCAAGAGCGACGCCGAGCGCCGCCGGCACGGCGAAGCCCATCGTGCCTGCGCCGCCGGAAGTGATATGGGTGCGCGGGCGATACCAGTCGATCAACTGCGCCGCCCACATCTGATGCTGCCCGACATCCGTGACGACGCGGTAGTTGCCGCGGCTGTTGAGCGCCTTGGTGAGCGCCGCATACACATCGTGCGGCGGCAGGCTCATGTGTTCAGTTTCGCTGCGGTTGAGGTACTGCTGCTTCGGTTGATGCTTCGCCTGCATCTCGCGAATGTGCTCCATCCAGTCGGAAGCGTGCCCGTGGAGTTCAGCGAACGCCTCGCGGTCGGGCGGGAACTCATCGAGGAACGCCTGCAACGCCAGGCGCGCATCAGCGACGATCGGGACGGTTACCTTCACATTCTTGCCGATCTCCGAGGGGTCAATATCGACGTGGATAACCTTTGCATTTGGCGCAAACGTGCTGGCTTTACCGGTCACGCGGTCATCGAAGCGCCCGCCGATATTGAAGAGCACATCGCACTCCTGAATGGCGCGATTGACGTGCACCCAGCCGTGCATGCCCGGCATGCCGATGCTGAGCGGATGGTCTTCGGGGAAGGCGCCGATGCCATGAAGGGTGGTGATCACCGGGATGCGGGTGCGCTCGGCGAAGGCGCGCAATTCCTCGACCGCGCCAGATATAATGATGCCGTGGCCGGCGATGATCAGCGGCTTCTTTGCGCTCAGAATCAGCTTGATCGCTTCGCGGACCTGCTTGAGATTGGGGCGGTAGTTAGGCTTGTAGCCGGGAAGATCGAGTTTGATATTCCAGTCGGGGACAATGGTCGCCTGCTGCGCGTCCTTCGTCACATTGATCAGCACCGGTCCGGGTCGTCCGGTGGTGGCGATGTAGATCGCCTCCTCGAAGACGTAGGGCAGGTCTTCGGCGCGTTTCACCAGGTAGTTATGCTTGGTGATCGGCATGGTAATGCCGGTGATGTCAGTCTCCTGGAACGCATCCTTCCCCAGCACATGGGAGCCAACCTGCCCGGTAATCGCCAGGATTGGCGTGCTGTCCATCATTGCGTCGGTGATTGCCGTCACCAGGTTGGTCGCGCCTGGTCCACTTGTGCCGATGCACACCCCTAGCCGACCGGTGGCGCGCGCATACCCTTCGGCGGCGTGGCCAGCGCCCTGTTCGTGGCGGCAAAGCACGTGGCGCAGTTTGTCGCGGTATTCCCACATTGCGTAGTAGAACGGCATGATTGCTCCGCCAGGGATGCCGAACATCACTTCGACCCCGTTGCGGATCAGCGCCTCACACATCACCTGGGCGCCAGTACGCTTATCGGACATCTGAGTTCCTCCCTTTTTGATGATCACACGATTGTGGTCTTGTTCCCGTTATCAGCGCTTTCCAGAAACCTGTGCACACACATGTTCAGACGCCGCCGTCATCGGCGCCCAACGCGCAGCAGTGGCACACCAGCGACATCAGCGTCGCATCGAGGGGATCGGTCGGGTTCGACCTTCGAGAGCAACGGGCGCAGGTATGCCGGAAGTGCGTCGTTGCAGTAGTGCCGGCCACATATGCCCATAAACCACAAGCCCCTCCCGTGAATTTGGGAGGGGCTCGTGTCGTTGTCTATCGTATTCCGTCGCGCGCTGCCTCCCAAACGCCTATAAGCCCGTGATAATAATCAGGGCTACAAGAATAAGGCTAAGGAGGAGGCTGACGTTTTGTTGCTGCATATGAACTGCGCTCGTTGCAAAGTTACCGTTTGCGAGTATACACGAAGGAAGGTTCGTTTGTCAAGGGGGAAGAGCGAGGAGGGCGCCGGTATGATGTGCTGGAACCGCTGCCGACTCGTCCGCCCGGCGGCTGATGAACATGCACACTAATCCGGCATTCGCGCTGCGCCCGGCGACTCGAGTCGCGGGCTACTAGGGGCAAAGCCCGTTCGCGCGGGCTGAACCGGGCGAGATCGGCTTATTTGCTCACACACGATAATCCCCCGCTGAGGGCGCAAACGCCCTATCGGGGGGCTGGCGTCGGGCATCCAACATGCCGGGGTGAGGGCGTGTGCGCGCCCTTCGTGTGATGAGAGCCTATCCGGAAAAGCTCGTTGGGTAGGCGAAGGCATTGCCTTCGCCTACCCGGTCGCATTTCAGTCAGCGATTTTTCGGATAGGCTCTTGGTGGGTGCTTGAATAAGGATATGAGATAAACGCCAAACCTCGTTTGTCCCATGGACATAGAGAATTCTGATATAATAGATGCTATCAATTATGACCGGCGACGACAGATACTGTGTCTATTCCAGGAGGAACCACAGATGCTCAATCGGATTCTTGCCCTGGCTCTCGTGGCGTTGCTCGTCCTGAGCGCCTGCGGCGGGACACAACCCGCACCTACCGGAGGCACAACGCCATCACCGGCGGCATCCGCGCCGACTACCGCGCCGGAAGCGTCGGAAGCGCCGACCGTCGCTCCAACCACTCCCCCCGTGGCGTCGGCGCCGGCGATCAAAGTACTGGCAGCACAGTCGTTTCTGGCGGATATTGCTCAGAATGTTGCCGGCGACCGGTTGACGGTCGAGGCGCTGATTCCGCTTGGCGTCGATCCACACGTGTTCGAGCCAACGCCAGCCGATGTGCGCAAGGTTGCCGACAGCAATGTGCTGATCGTCAATGGCGCCGGGTTTGAAGAGTTCCTCGCCAGCCTGCTGGAAAACGCCGGCGGTGAGCGTACCGTCATCGAAGCCTCGAAAGGATTGGCCAGCCGCACGGCGCGCGAAGGCGAGGTTGCCGTGATGAGTCCCGAAGAACTGACCGATGCGCTGTGTGTGGAAGCGGCGGACCTCTTCCTGGCGGCAGAGGAGACGACTGCCGGCGCCGACCAGGCATCCGCCGTCGAACTCGGTATGCACAAGGAAGAAGACCACGGTCACGACCACGACCACGAACATGCACATGAGCACGGCGGCATGTTCTGGCAGGTGGCGCTGACCCGGCAGGCGGACGGGTCGTATGCCGGATTCTTGAAGTGGGATGCCGAAGGCGGCGAGATTGCCGTTGCTACAAGCGGCGGCGCGCTCGTTGTGACCAGCATCGACGCCGCTACCGCCGTTGCCGAGGAAACGCTGACCCTCGCCTGCTCCGGGTTAACCCAGGCGATGATCATGGATGTGGAGAAAGGGGAGTATCTCCTGGCGCTGAGCGGTTTTCGCGAACCGAAGGCGATGCTCATGATCACTACCCCTAGCGGCCATCATCACCACGACGAGGGCGATCCGCACTTCTGGCTCGATCCGACGAAGGTCGTCACTTATGTCGCCAATATTCGCGACGGTCTGATCAGCGTCGATCCCGACGGTGCCGCAGTGTACCGCGCAAACGCCGAACGGTACATTGCGCAACTCAATGAACTGGATCGCTTCATCGCCGAAGAAGTGGCGAAGATTCCCGAAGCCGATCGCAAACTGGTCACGAACCACGAGAGCTTCGGCTATTTCGCCGACCGCTATGGCTTCCGCGTTATCGGCACCATTGTGCCAGGCGTCAGCACCGGCGCATCGCCATCGGCGCAACAACTGGCGCGCCTGACCGAGCGGGTGCGTGAAGCCGGCGTCAAGGTCATCTTTCTGGAGACCGGCGCCAACCCGCAGCTCGCCGAACAACTGGCGCGCGAGACCGGGATCAGGGTTGTTTCTGACCTCTACACGCACTCGTTGTCCGATGCTGATGGACCAGCGCCAACCTATATCGATATGATGCGGTACAATGTTAAACAAATTGTCGAGGCGCTGACGCAGGGATGACACCTTCTCCGCAGATGACAGACAAACCGGCGCACCTCGAGGTCGAGCGCCTGACCGTCGCCTATGGGCGGCGGCAGGTGCTCGATAATGTTTCGTTTCGCGTGGAATTCGGCGAACGGGTGGTGATGGTCGGACCAAACGGCGCGGGAAAATCGACGCTCTTCAAGGCGCTGGTCGGGCTGGTGAAACCGCAGAGCGGCGCCATCCGCATTCACGGGTTGTCGCCTGGTGCGCACCAGGACTGCGTTGCATATGTGCCGCAGCGTGAAGAGGTGGACTGGCGCTTTCCGGTGACGGTTGCCGATGTGGTGATGATGGGGCGCTTCGGGCGGCTTGGCTGGTTCCGGCGCCCCACTCGCGCTGATCGTGCCGCAGTCGAGCGTGGGATGGAGTTGATGGGCATTGCGCATCTCGCGCATCGCCCGATTGGCGAACTTTCCGGGGGACAGCAGCAGCGGGTGTTCCTGGCGCGCGCGCTGGCGCAGGACCCGCATATTCTTCTGCTCGATGAGCCTTTCACCGGCGTGGATGCGGCGACGCTCAGCGTGCTCGATGCGCTCCGTGATCAACACGTGACGATCATTCTCTCGACGCACGACCTTGGTCTTGCGGCAGCGCGCTTTGAGCGCGTGCTGATCATCAACCGACGCCTGATCGGAGATGGCCCTCCGGCGCAGGCGCTGAGCCGCCATCTGCTCACCGAAGCGTTTGGCGGGCAGGTGCTGACACTGCCCGACGGCTCGGTGCTGGTCGATCAGTGCGCCTGCAACCAACCTGAACCAGAAAGCATCGTGGTCAAATGAACACCCTGTGGTCGTGGATCGTTGCGCCGCTTGCGTATGGGTTTATGCAGCGCGGGATGCTGGCGGCGATGCTGGTGGGCGTGTTGTGCGCCATTATCGGATGTTACGTCGTATTGCGTTCGATGGCATTCCTTGGCGATGCGTTGGCGCATGCCGTGCTGCCAGGCGTCGCCATCGCCTATCTGATGGGAACCAATCTGACCGCAGGCGCGTTGGTCGCTGCCGTCGTCGTAGCGCTGCTGATCAGTTTTTTCTCGCGCCAGGGCGCCATCAAAGAAGATACTGCCATTGGCATCGTCTTCGCGGCGGCGCTGGCGTTGGGCGTGGCGCTGATTAGCAGTGTGCGCACGTATGCTGTTGACCTTACCCATATTATGTTTGGCAATGTGCTGGGGGTCAGCCCGGCAGACCTCTGGTTGATCGCGGGGATTGGCGCTGCGGTCCTGCTGACCGTTCTGGCGTTCTACCGCCAATTCCTGGTCGTTGCGTTCGACCCGGTGCTGGCAGCAACGCAACGCCTGCCGGTCGAACGGCTGCGGCTCCTGCTCCTGCTCCTGATTGCGCTCACCATCGTCGTCTCGTTGCAGACAGTCGGCGTGGGACTGGTCGCAGCGATGCTGGTGACGCCAGGCGCAGCGGCGTATCTGCTGACCCGGCGCCTGCCCGCGATGATGGCGGTTGCCGCGTTGATCGGCGCCGTTTCGAGCATTTCTGGCCTGTATCTGAGTTACTATATCAATATCGCGTCTGGTGCCGCAGTCGTGCTGGTTGCCACAGCGATCTTTACCATCATCTTCCTCGCAGCGCCAGGACGCGGCATGCTATGGCGAGGAGGGCAGTGAGCATTCGCCCCCTCGCCGCTTTTCTACTGCCCCGACGCCGCATTCTTCACCATCTCGGCAACGAGCGGATCGCTGATACTCAAGCCGTAAATGGCGATCAAGCCGATTGTACCAGCGACGAGCAGATAATAAAAGGTAGGAATGGCCGTCTTGCGCAGCGTTGCGCCTTCCTGACCCAGCAACCCAACAGTTGCCGAGGCGGCGACCACATTGTGAATGGCGATCATGTTGCCGGCAGCGGCGCCAACGGATTGCAGCGCCACAATCGCCGCGCCCGAAATCAGCAGCCGTTCGGCGACGCCATGCTGGAAGAGGCTGAACATCAGGTTGCTGACGGTATTGCTGCCGGCGATGAATGCGCCCAATGCTCCGATGGTTGGCGCAAACAGGGGCCAGATGCCGCCCACATTCACCGCCACCCACTCTGCCATACTGATTGGCATGCTGGCAATGCCGAGAGCGTTGACCCCTGAGTTGATGTAGACGCGCACCATCGGCACGGTGAAGATCAGCACAAAGCCTGCGCCAAGAATGACCTTGCTCGAATCACTGATTGCAAGCTGGAATTCGCTGCGGCTCATGCGGTGGAGGAAAACCGTAATCAGCACTACTACCACCAGGATCGACGCTGGCAGATAGAGCGGCGTCGTCGAGGCAGTGATACCCGTGCCAAAAATGTCTTTCCACTCAATCTTCAGGATCGAGCGCAACGTTGCACCAATGGGCAACTGCGGCAGGCGGGTCAGCACCAGGAAGAACGCCACGAGCAGATACGGCGCCCACGCCAGCCAGGTGCTCATCGGCTTTTTGCCCGTCAGGTCATCGAGTTTCATCTCGATCTGACCGAGCCACTCCGGTTGCCACTCGCTTGCAGGAGCAAAATCCCATGTATCCTTCGGTAGCAGGAACCCGCGCCGCGCCGCCGTCACAACGATTGCCAGCCCTACCAGCGCGCCAAGAAGCGATGGGAACTCTGGTCCGAGCAGCAACCCGGTGAGGGTGTAGGGAATGGTGAACGCCAGACCGCTGAAGATCGCAAACGGCGCCATCGATAGCCCTTCCGTCCACGATTTCTTCTTCCCAAAGAAGCGGGTCATCATTACGACCATCAGGAGCGGCATGAGCGTTCCGGTAATGCCGTGAATAACGGCTGCCCGCACCGTAATAAGGCGCAGATAGTCATTGAACGTCAATCCGATCGCTGCAAGTTGCGCGCCTAATTCGGGCGTATCCAGCCCGCCGCGCACGCCAACCAGAATGGGTGTGCCCACAGCGCCAAACGTCACCGGCGTACTCTGCACCATCATACCGATCATCACCGCCGCCATCGCCGGAAATCCGAGCGCAACCATGAGCGGCGCTGCAATCGCCGCCGGCGTGCCAAACCCCGAAGCGCCTTCGATAAACGAACCGAACAGCCAGCCGATAACAATCGCCTGCACGCGACGATCAGCGCTGATATTGCTGAACCCGTTGCGGATGACGGCGACGGCGCCGGAGTGCTTCAGGGTGTTGAGGAGCAGAATGGCGCCAAAGATGATCAGCAGGATGTCGAAGGTGATGAACAACCCCTGAATGGTCGATGCAATCACCCGTATGGGGGAAACCTGCCAGGCAAAGAGGGCGATCAGGACAGCAACGACGTACACAAGCGGCATCGCCCGGCGCGCGGGCCACCGTAGACCAACGAGCAATACCGCCGCGACCAGAATAGGACTGAACGCCAGAAACGCTTGCAGACCGAGATTCATACGTCCCTCCTGTTTTATCATTGAAAGCGTGCAGACGCCTTTCCAGGGCGCCGTGCATGCGAATCCCTCCGGGCGCTTCCCGGGTATGCCACGATCATGGTGTCTTACGGGTCATAGTGTCTTGATTGAACGGAGATTTCGTAGTGCCGGGCACATCATAGCAGTATGTTTGTCTGATCTCTGATAATAGTTGTCAACAGGTCATAACGAATCGGTAACTGTTAGACGAGAGGTGAGAGGCAAGAGGCGCGAGGAGACGCAGGTGCGAAGGTGGGACGGTGGGACGGTGGGACGGTGGGACGGTGGGAAGGGGGAAGGGGGAAGGTGGAAGGTGGAAGGTGGAAGGTGGAAGGTGGGAAGGTGGGAAGGTGGAAGGTGGGAAGGTGGGAAGGTGGGAAGGTGGAAGGTGGGAAGGTGGAAGGGGGAAGGGGGAAGGGGGAAGGTGGGAAGGTGGGAAGGTGGGAAGGTGGAAGGTGGGAAGGTAGAAGGTGGAAGGTGGGAAGGTGGAAGGTGGAAGGTGGGAAGGTGGAAGGTGGAAGGTGGAAGGTGGAAGGTGGAAGGTGGAAGGTGGGAAGGTACCCGACCCTTGAGGTCTCTGCCACTGATCAATGGCTGCCGTGGAACCGGGCTAGCGGCACGATCCTTACGCCCGGTTTGCGCACGTCTTGACCTCAAGGGTCTTGGGGGCGGGAAGGTTGCAGGTGCGAAGGCAACAGGATTGCCAGGCTATCCGAAACTTCCCACTGAGCTAGAACATTGATGTTGGAAGCGCCAAGGGATCTTCTTTCTCACGCAGGGGCCAGAAAATGCACAGGACGACCCACGAGCGGAACGCTCCACGCGCCTGCGCAATGCCCATCACGCGGCTCAGGAGACTCTTATCTTCTCTTCACGCGATCTGAAAATGACCCTCTTGCCTCACGCCTCACGCCTCACGCCTCTCGCCTCACGCCTCACGCCTCTTGCCTCTCGCCTCATGCCTCTTGCCTCTTGCCTCACGCCTCACGCCTCACGCCTCTTGCCTCTTGCCTCACGCCTCTTGCCTCACGCCTCACGCCTCTTGCCTCTTGCCTCTTGCCTCTTGCCTCACGCCTCATGCCTCAAGCCTCTCGCCTCACGCCTCACGCCTCACGCCTCACGCCTCACGCCTCTTGCAGGAGACTCTTATCTTCTCTTCACGCGATCTGAAAATGACGCTGCTACAATACGAAGAAATGCGGATTTCTTGAATGCGAGGAGTAAATGGATACTGATGATCGCCCGATAGGGCGCATTCTTACCCGGCGCGAAGTGCTGGCGCTGCTCGGCGCTTCCGCCGCTGCACTCCTGAGCGGCTGCGGCGCGACGGGATCGGGTGGAACGACAGGAACGCCGCCGGGAAGCGCGCCGACCAGTGCATCGCTCTCGCCTGAAGCGACTGCCGCGTCTGCTGTGCAGCCGTCGCCGGTGGCGACGCTGGCGCCGATCGCCACCCCCGTCGAACCTTCTGCGATGGCAACGGCGGCGCCGACGGTCAGCGCCGACGCCGGGATCAGCAGACCGGTTCCGGCGTGCGTGGTGCGCCCTGAGCAGATGGAGGGTCCGTTCTTTGTCGATACGCAACTGAACCGCGCCGATATTCGTTCCGACCCTGCCAGCGGCGTGGTCAAAGAGGGACTGCCACTGCTGCTCACGTTCGTGGTCAGCCAGGTCAGCAGCGCCGGGTGTGCGCCGCTCGAAAACGCCATGGTGGACATCTGGCACTGCGATGCTCTGGGAGTTTATTCCGGCGTGCGCGACTCGCGCAGCGACTCGCGCGGGCAACAGTGGCTGCGCGGCTACCAGATGACCGACTCGAACGGCATGGCGACCTTTACAACGATATATCCCGGCTGGTATCCGGGGCGCACGGTGCACATTCATTTCAAGATTCGCGCAACCACTGCCGCCGGGCAGGTCTACGACTTCACCTCGCAGCTCTACTTCGACGATGCCATCAGCGATACCGTGTTCGCCCAGGCGCCCTATGCCGGTCGGGGACGCCGCACGACCCTCAATCAAAATGATGGCATCTTCCGGCAGAGCGGCAGTCAACTGACGCTGCACCTGACCCCGCTCGACCAGGGGTATGCAGCGACGTTCGAGATTGGCGTAGATCTGGGTTAGGGGTTAGGGGTTAGGGGTTAGGCGTTAGGGGTTGGGGGTTAGGGGTTAGGCGTTAGGGGTTAGGGGGTAGGCATTAGGGGTTAGGGGTTAGGGGTTAGGCGTTAGGAATTAGGAGGTAGGAGGTAGGAGGTAGGGGTTAGACCGCTTGAATTCACCTTCAACTTTCCCGCCTGCTACCGGCGCCCTGCAACCCTTGCGCCTCACGCCTCACGCCTCTTGCCTCACGCCTCTTGCCTCTTGCCTCACGCCTCTTGCCTTACGCCTCTTGCCTCACGCCTCTTGCCTTACGCCTCTTGCCTCACGCCTCTTGCCTCACGCCTCTTGCCTCTTGCCTCACGCCTCTTGCCTTACGCCTCTTGCCTCACGCCTCACGCCTCACGCCTCACGCCTCTTGCCTCATGTCTCCTACCCGGCATACAGGTACAACTCGCCCGGCTGCAAAAGATGGCAGCGCATAAACGGCGCCCGACGGTCGAGTTCATCGAAGAGCATACCGGACGACACACGGTTGCCGGCGAACAAATCATTGTGAAAACCAATCAACACTCGTGAACCGATAGATTTTGCCAATTCAATCGCCTCTCCAGGCCACAGGTTGCCGATGATCCCCTCACGCTCGCGGAAGAAGTCGCGCCCGTTGATCGGCAGAAGCGCAATGTCGATCGAGCGCCCCGCAAGCGCCGCCAGTAATTCGGGGAAGATGATCGTATCGCCGCTGTGATAGAGAGTCACACCGTTGCACTCGATAATGAACCCCATCCAGCGCGAATGTCCGTCGGCATCGACCTCGTATTCATAGTGTGCGGCCGGCGTCGCCACGAATGCCAGCCCGCCGATTTCGATGCGCTCACCCAGCCGTGGCGTGATGATCCGCTCAGCCGGAATGCCGGCCTCACGCGCGATTCGTCCCCCCTGGAGCGATGCCGCGAGCACTGCCGACGGCGACGCCGCCATGAGCGGCGCGAGTGTCGCGGCATTGGTGTGGTCGAGATGCTCATGCGTCGCCAGCACCACCTGTGCGTGGGTAATCAGCGCCGGGTCGAGCGGGATCGGAAACCGCCGCGGCGGTCCGCCGATGTCTTCCACCGAATTGGAGAGGTAGGGGTCGATATAGGCGATGGTGTCGCCGCCTTTCAGCACGAAACCCGCCTGCCCAAGCGCCCAAAGCGCCACCTGGCCCCTGGGAACCGTCAAATCGTTGATCTGTGCTATTAGCGCCGCATCACGCAGTGGTGTCATAGGTTTCTCCTGCAAAGAAGCGAATGCGATAGCGAAAAAGCGAACGGGTCAACAATACGCCAGTGGCCCTCTCCGTGTCCTCTGTGCCTCTGTGGTGATAATGACGCTTATTCCTGAGCACAAGGCGTATGACTACTTGACTCTATGTCCTCTGTGCCTCTGTGGTGATAATGACGAGCCAACGAATGCGCCAGCGTCAACATTGAACGTTCAACGTTCAACGTGCAACGTTCAACGTCTATGCGCCACCAACCGTTCGGCGATCAGCGCCGATGATAACACACCTGGCAACCCTGCGCCCGGATGGGTGCCCGCGCCGACGAAGTAGAGATTGTCGAACTCTTCGGAACGGTTGTGCGGGCGGAACCAGGCGGACTGTAAGAGGGTCGGTTCGAGTGCGAACGCAGCGCCAAGGTAGTTGTTCTGGCATCGCTGAAAATGACGCGGGTCGATCATGCGCTCGACAACGATATTCCCGCTCAGGTCGGGCAGGAAGCGTTCTTCGAGGAAGGCAATGATCGCATCGCGGTATGGGCGCGCCAGCGTTGCCCAGTCCGCCTGTGACGCCAGGTTGGGAACGGGGGACAGGACGTAGAAGGCGTCGCAGCCGGGAGGCGCAACATCCGGCTCGTCGCGCAACGGCATGTGCAGGTAGAGTGAGAAATCGTCGGCAACCCGTTTGTGGATGAAAATATCGTCGAGCAACCCGCGGTAGCGTGGACCAAAGATGATATTGTGGCGCACCAGCGGTGCATCGTGGTAGGTGCGCCGCGTTCCCAGATAGATGACCACCAGCGACATGCTGTAGTGCAACGACCGCAGGCGATGGTCGGTGTAGCGGCGCCGGTAGCGCGGCGCAATCAGGTCGGCGTAGGTATGGGCGACATCGGCGTTCGACACCACAATATCGGCGCGGCATTCGCTGCCATCCGCCAGAACCACGCCGCGAATACGACGCCCTTCGACGATCAGTTCGCGCACCTCGGCGTTGAGATGGATGGCAACGCCAAGTTCGTGCAGCAGCCGCACCATCGCCGCGACAATCGCGCCGGTTCCGCCGACGGCATAGTACACGCCCCACTCGCGCTCCAGGTAGTGAACCATGGCATAGATCGAGGAGGCGTAGAACGGGTTGCCGCCGATGAAGAGGGGATGGAACGAGAAACAGCGCCGCAGAAAATCATCTTTGATATAGCGCGACACGTAGCGGTAGACGCTCTCGAACGAACGCAGGCGCGCCAGATCGGGCGCAACGCGCAGCATGTCGCGGAAGTGCAGGAATGGTCGATCCGCCAGTTCAACGAACCCCTTCTGGAAAATCGGGCGGGTGCTCGCCAGAAAACGGCGATAGCCCTCGACATCGGCAGGGTTGATGCGTTCGATCTCGCGCAGCACCGCCGCCTCGTCGGCGCTGTGGTCGAAGTGGCGACCGGTGTGGTCGTAGATACGGTAGAAGGGATGGCATGGGCGGAATTCGACATACTCCTCACGACGACGTCCCGCAGCGCGCCACAGGTCGTCGAACAGGAATGGCGCCGTGATCACCGTCGGACCGGTATCGAACCGGAAACCGTCCACTTCCAGCACATACGCCTTCCCGCCTGGCTTGTCCTGTTTCTCGAAGATTTCCACCTCGTGACCGCGCGCTGCCAGGCGCACAGCGGCAGCCAGTCCGCCAAAACCGGCGCCAATAATGATAACCCGGCTCACTGATGACCTCCAACAGACAATGGGCGCGGCGTGCCGCGCCCTGATGAATGGGATTGTTCAAAGAGGCTGATGCAAAGGCATGAAGACGCAGAGAGGCGTCGATGACGCAGCTATGCGCCTGTGCATCTTCGCATCAACATTGGCGAGAACGGTGATAAAACCGCTCACGCCTGCTCGACATACTCCGGCACATCCTTTGGTGCGCCACAGGCGGTAACAGTACCACGGAAATCGACATCGGCGGATAGTTCAGGACGCTTCTGCTTCAACTCCGCGATCTGCTCGCGCGTCAGCACTTTCGTCTCATCGAACCCCAGGTCGATGGAGCCATCGAGGTGCACCCGTTCGAGATCGTAGAACCGCTTGGTAAATGTCGTCTTGGCGAAGGCCTTCAAACATCCAAGCATATAGCGTCGCTTGAACGGGTCCTTAATCCAGGGATAGCTCAGGAACGCCTTGCGCATGTAGAAGCGCGCATAATTGCGCAGCACGCCCTTCAGCACCTGCTCACGTGTCATCGCATCCGGTTGAATAATCGGCGTCACGAAGTTGTACTTCGAGAAATCGCGCACCTCGACCCGATCACCCAATTCCTCGAACAATTCGGCGAAGGGCCAAGGCGTGTACATATTCCAGTTCGCCATATCCGCCTTCCAGTCGAGGGCGTAGTGATAGGTCTCTTCGATGGTTTCGGGCGTCTCGTTCTCCAGCCCCATAATGAACTGCGCCTCAGCAACGATCCCCTGGTCGTGCAGCAGTTTGATGGCGCGCTTGTTCTGCTCGATGGTCGTCTCCTTGCGGAAGCGGTCGAGGTTCATCTGGGCAGCGGCCTCAGTGCCGAGCGAGACGTGCACTAACCCGGCGCGGCGGTACAGCGGCAGATACTGCTCATCGCGCAGGATGTCGGTTACGCGGGTGTTGATGCCCCAATGAATGCCGAGTTTACGCCGTTCCAACTCTTCGCACATCGCAATGAACTTCTTGCGATGGATGGTCGGCTCCTCGTCTGCAAGAATAAAGAAGCCAACCTTGTACTCACGCACCAATAGTTCGATTTCATCAACGAATGCAATCGGGTCACGCACGCGATACTTGCGCCAGAACTTCCACTGCGAGCAGAAGCGGCAGGTGAACGGACAGCCACGGGCAAAGTTCGGCACCGCCACCCGCACATTCAGCGGGATGTAGATGTACTTTTCCCACTCCAGCAGGCTCCAGTCGGGCGTAAGAGTCGAGAGATCGGCAATCGGCGGATGAGCAGGCGTGGCCACGACCTGATCGCCATCCAGGAACGCAATCCCCTGGATCTGATAGCGATCACGCGCATCGCTCCCATTCTCAATGGCGCGCATCAGATTAACGATGATCTCCTCTCCTTCGCCGCGCACGATGTAATCGATCCAGGGCGCTTCGGTGAGCACCTGCGCATACATGAACGTTGGATGCACCCCGCCGAGGATGGTTTTGCAGCCAGGGTTGGCTTCACGCGCCAGGCGCAACGTCTCCTGCGCTTTGTAGATCATCGGTGTGATCGCCGTCGCCATCACCACGTCGGGTTGGTTCGTGCGAATAATCTGCTCAACGGTCTTGTCGGGCAGGTTATTGGTCATCGCATCAACGAAGCGCAGATTCGAATAGCCGGCCTTGCGCAACGCGCCGCCGATATACGCCACCCAGCTTGGCGGCCAGTTGCCGGCGATCTCCGCTCCGCCTGCGTGGTAGTTGGGCTGGATCATCAGAATACGCATACTCAACTCCTTCTATGCCGGTTGATAGGTGCAGAGCGGGTCTTCCGCCAGCGGATCGCCGCTAGCTGCGAAGGCGCGCGCTCGTGAACCGCCACAGATCGCGCGATACTCACAACGCCCACACCGCCCGCCAAACTGCGCCGGATCGTGCAGGGCGGCAAACAACGGCGACTCGCGGTACACCTGCACGATATGGTCGGCGCGCACATTGCCGGCAGCCAGCGGCAGGAACCCGGCAGGACAAATGTCACCGGTGTTCGAGACGAACACGATGCCATTGCCGTCGCGAATGCCAAAGCCGCGTCCGATTGGCGTCTGCCGGATCTGTTCGCCGCTCAACCCGGCGGCACGCATTTCGCCGAGCGCCACCCGCCGGTACGATGGCGCTTCCGTCGTGGCGACGGCGAACGGCGCTTCCTGAGCAATGCGGTAGATCCAGACCATCAACCGCTCGGCTTCGACCGGCGTCAACGACTCCAGGACCCGCCCGCGCCCGACGGAGATCAGGAAGAACAGGCTCCAGCGGGCGACCTGTTTCGTGGTGAGCAGCGCATAGATCGCCGGGAGATCGTCCGCCGTTTCGGCGGCGACGAGTGTATTGATCTGCAACGGCATACCGAGTTCCGCTGCCCATTCCATCGCTGCGATGGTGCGCTCGAAGGTTCCTTCGACGCCACGGATCGCATCGTGGCGCGCCGCATTCGAGCCATCGAGGCTCAACCCAAGCGCCTCGACACCGTGCGCCTTGAGCGCCTCGAGCATGGCGCGCGTCAGGTTGGGCGTGGCGCTTGGCGTGATCGAGACTGGCACGCCAAGCGCGCGCGCCGCATCGATCAGATCGAGCAGATCCGGTCGGGCGAGCGGATCGCCGCCGGTCAGGATCAGTTGCGGCAACGGATTGCCGAAGTCGGGAATCTGCTGCAAGAAGCGCATACTCTCATCGAACGAGAGTTGCAACGGATGCGGCTGTGGCATGGCTTCTGCGCGACAGTGGCGGCAGGCAAG
This sequence comes from Roseiflexus sp., assembly GCF_057785375.1. NCBI lineage: Bacteria > Bacillati > Chloroflexota > Chloroflexia > Chloroflexales > Roseiflexaceae > Roseiflexus > Roseiflexus sp. The sequence goes on along the minus strand of NZ_JBYNRX010000103.1, from coordinate 1,153 downwards.
CGCGCATGCCTGCGTCATTTCCCAATAGATATTGAGCGGCGTCAGCGCGAAATCGCGCGGCGCGTGGCGCAGCGGGCGAGCCGGTTGTGGCGGAGCAGTCACGCAACACCTCCATGTAGTGAGCAGTAAGAACTACTTCCCTCAAGAGACGGGCGCGTGTGACGCGCCCTCCCTCCACGTGCGCTATGAGCACTGAATGGCATACCGGCAACGCCGATCGCCGCGCGCCTGACATTCGAGTTCGCGCAGCGTCGCCTGCGGGCAGATGAGTTTCCGAAACATCTGCTCGAATGCGCCGCGATAGTAGGCGCACATCGCGGCCGCCATCGCCGGCGTGTCGAATAGTGACCCATTGGCAATCGAGAGCGACGGCGTCGGCGTCAGATCATAGGCAAACACGCCGCTGCCGGCGAACGTCCAGGTATGGCGCTGCATCGCCGGCAGCAGCAGACGCAGCCCCAGCCGTGGCGGCAGCAGGCGGAGCAATGCGCGTGCCACGACCGGGATCCGGTTGGCAAACACATAGTCCGAGGTCAATTGCCCGGAACGCGCCATCACGTGAAGGGTTCGTTCCTCTCCGATCTGTTCGAGGAGCAGTTCGACGAGCGCGTGAAACTCGCGCTCATCGATTAACTCGTGCGGCAGATGATCCAGCAGATCGCCGGCGCCGCCGCGCACGAGCGCCGCACGCGCTGCATCGTCGCCGAGTATTTCGCGCAGCGCGGCAACTGTTTGAATGATTGCATTGGGACCTATCTTGCCCGTCCCACGAGCCGCTGTCGTTGTCATGGCGCCACCATGGATGACTATTGGGAATTGACCGCACTATACCGCCAGCGAACCGTGCGTGCCGAAATGGTTTCTCCATCGTTCGTTGCGCTTTGTTAACCAGGTTGTAACCAGACAATTTTGTAAAGCAATTGCGTAGGGGATGTGTGGGAAGGTGAGAGGGACGAGGGGCGAGGCCAGAGGAAGGTAAGGTGAAAGGTGAGAGGGACGAGGGGCGAGGCCAGAGGAAAGTTAGGTGAAAGGCCATAGGTGAAAGGCCATAGGTGAAAGGCCATAGGTGAAAGGCCATAGGTGAAAGGCCATAGGTGAAAGGCCATAGGTGAAAGGCCATAGGTGAAAGGCCATAGGTGAAAGGCCATAGGTG
>NZ_JBYNRX010000102.1:0-21965 GCF_057785375.1 Roseiflexus sp. | reverse complement strand
GTTGGCGTTGGCTTCGACAGGCTCAGCCAACGCCAACCGCTCCGGGCATCAGGATGCCCTGACTCCCCCTTCTCCCCTTGTGGGAGAAGGGGGCAGGGGGGATGAGGGAAAAAAAGGCGCCAGGATGCGGAAAACACCTCTCGCACCCTAAAAACTCTACCCTTGAGAGGCTCCCCCTTCTCCCCTTGTGGGAGAAGGGGGCAGGGGGGATGAGGGAAAAGAGGAAGGGGGCAAGGGGGGATGAGGGGAAAGTAGTAGCGCAAAACGATGAGCAACGCTTCAGACCATCTCCACTACCGCGCGGTTGCGCCCGATGATGAACAGTTTGCGTTCAACGCGGCGCTGGCGTACAACTTGCCGCTCGACGCGGCGCGACGTGAGCGGCGGACTCCATCACCGGAATGGCGCCGTGGTCTCTACCGCAATGGGCGTCTGGTGACGCAGTGCGTGGTTCATCCGCTGCGCGTGGCGCACGGCAGCGGCGGGACGATCCCGGCCGGCGGCATTGGCATGGTTGCGACGCCTCCCGAAGAGCGGCGGCGCGGATATGTGGCGCGCATGCTGCGCGAGGTGTGCCATGAGGTGCGCAATCAGGGAATGCCGCTGTGCATCCTGAGCACGTTTCGAGCGGCGTTCTACCGGCGCTATGGCTGGGCGACATTTTTCGAGGCGCGCCGGTTCAGCGGCGCACCGGCGCTGTTCGCCGCATTTCGCGCACAGCGGGCAGGCGCATGGGTGCGCCTCGACGACAGCGAGTCGGCAGTGGCGGAACTCGACGCCATCTACCGCGGTGCATTGCGCGGGCGCTTTGGTCCGCTGGAACGCACCACAACCTGGTGGCAGACACGGGTGCTTCACTCTGCTGAAGGTTTGCCACACTGGGCGTATGTCTGGCGTGACGATGCCGGTCACGGGCGATCCTACGTGATTGTTGCCGTCGAACGCGGTGAGCGGGGGCGCGTGGTGCAGTGCCGGGAAGCGGTGGCACTCGACCCGCAGGCGCGCGCTCAGATTTTCGCCTTCTTCTCGGCATTCGAGGATCAGTGTGTCGACGTGGTCTTCAATGCGCCCGCCGATGCGCCGGTGCAGGCGCTGATGCCCGATCCGCTCCAGTGTGCGATGATGCCGGGTCTGATGCTGCGCATCGTCGACGTGGCGCAGGCGCTGGAAGCGTACTCCTTCCCGCGTGATGTCGGCGGTCGCCTGACGCTGTACATCGCCGATGACTGGCTCGACCATAACAACGGCGTCTTTGAGGTGGAGATCGAAGGCGGCGGCGCGCGGGTGAAACGCCTGGACGCCGGTATAGATGCAGATATGCGCTGTGATGTGCGCACACTGGCACAGATCTTCAGCCGCTACCTGCGACCGCGCACCGCGGCGGCATTCGGATTGCTCGACACGCACTCGCGCCCGGCGCTGGCGCTGATCGAACGGCTGTTCGCCGGGCTTGCGCCGTATGCCTCGGACCGATTCTGACCATGGTTCGTCCACTTTACATCTCACCAATCGGGCGCGGCGGCGTTGATTTCGGCATCCAGAACATCACCCGCGCTGTGCGACGCTACGGCGCACCGCACGCCGAACTACTGCGCCTGCCGGAGACCTACAACTTCCTGCCGATGCTGATCCCACGCGGGCTGCCGCGTGGCTGGTGGCAGGGGTTCGACCTCATTCAGGGGCGTTCGCGCGTGGCGTTTGCGCTGCGCGCGCCGGGCCGCCCGCTCGTCACCACCGTTCACCACCTGACGACCGACCCCGACCTGCAACCGTACAGCACCCTGGCGCAGCGCCTGTTCTACCGCCTGGTCGAAGCGCGCTACGACTGGTGGTCGATCAGTTCCGCCGACGCCGTGGTGTGCGTGTCGCGCTACACCCAGCAACAGGTCAGCCGCACCTATGGGTTTACCAACACGACCCTCATCTACGACGGTATCGACACCGATGTGTTCGTGCCGACCCCCGGTCTGAAACGGCGCGATGACGGCCTGCCCGATAGAGGCGGGCGCATCCGGCTCCTGTTCGTCGGCAATCGGACGCGGCGCAAGGGGTTCGACCTCCTGCCGCGCATTCTCGACTTGCTGCCGGACGAGTACGTGTTGTACTACACCAGCGGCTTCCAGGGCGCTGATGAAGGACCGCCGCACCCGCGCATGGTTCCGATTGGAGCGCCAGACCGTGACGGGCTGGTCGCAGCGTATCAGTCGTGCGACATCCTGCTGGCGCCGTCGCGGCTTGAAGGATTTGGCATCGTGCAGGCAGAGGCGCTGGCGTGCGGCCGTCCCGTGGTCACAACGCGCATCTCGGCGCTGCCGGAGGTTGTCGATCATGAATTATCCGGCTTTCTCTGCCCGCGCGACGATGTTGCCGCCTATGCGGAGGCGGTGCAGCGGCTCGGTGAGGACGAAGGGCTGCGACAGCGTTTTGGCGCATACGGACGCGAGAAAGTCGTGTGTTCGTTCGGGTTCGAGCAACTGGGGCGCGGCTTCCTGGAACTCTATGATCGCCTGCTTCGATGAGAATTCGCTGAAAACAGATCCGATTTCGTATATCGTTCGTTACCTGTTATGAAAGTGCAAAGCAGCTGCACAGCATAGCGCTGGCAGCACAATGTATCGAAGGAGGACAGGTCTATCATGCGAAGCAAGTCGTGGATCCTTTTCCTGCTCGGCGCGCTGCTCGCGCTGGCCGTGGCGCCGGCAGCATTCGCCCAGTCTGGCACAGCCAAGGTGCGTGTCGTTCACGCCTCGCCGGACGCTCCGGCTGTTGATGTGATTGTCAACGGCAATAAGGCGCTGACCAATGTTCCGTTCTTTGCCGCCAGCGCCTATCTGGATCTGCCGGCAGGCAGCTACGACATCCAGGTTGTTCCGGCAGGCGCCACCTCGCCGGTCGTCATCGATGCGAAGGGTGTTCGGATCGAAGCTGGCAAGGCGTACACCATCGCCGCAACGGGCAAGCTGGCTGACATCAAGCCGACCATTCTGATGGACGATCTGACGGCGCCAGCGGCAGGCAAAGCGCACGTGCGCGTGATCCACTTCTCGCCGAATGCGCCGGCAGTGGACATTAAGGTTGCGGGTGGACCAACTCTGATCCCGAACCTGGCGTTCCCGAATGCCAGCAACTACCTGCCGGTTGATGCCGGTTCGTATGACCTGCAGGTCACCCCGGCGGGCGCCAGCGCCGTCGTGCTGGACCTGAAGGGCACCCGCCTGGAGGCTGGCAAGATCTACGATGTGTTCGCGGTCGGCGAACTGGCGAACATCAAAGTCGAGGTCGCAGTGACGACGCCTGCCGCTCCGGCTGCGCTGCCGCGCACTAGCGGCGAGTCGGGCGTTGCGATGTGGGCGCTGGCCATTGCTGCGGCGCTGATCGGCGCGGGCCTGGTGATGCGCCGCCGCATGGCGTAATATCCTGGCTTTTCGCTGAACGAGTGCAGGGGTGAGACGACATGTCTTGCCCCTGTATTCTTTCCCTCTGGGAGTGGGGAACCAGGGGGCGGATACAAGGCAATCCGTCAGAATCCGTCTTAATCCGTGCGAATCGGTGTTCTATTGCACGCCGTGCCTGCAGGAGACGACCGCAACCGCGACCGACGCCTTCGTCCCGCTCCCCCCCTTTCTGTGATATGATAGGCTTACGCACACGTAGCGCAGATACTGCTGCAGAGGTCGCCTATGCGAGTGTTTATGTTCATTTTGATGACCGTACTCGCAGTGATGCTGGTATTGTTCGGCGTGCAGAATCCGCAGCCGGTCGAAGTGCGATTTTTGACCTTTACCTCTGGTCCGATTTCGCTATCACTGGTGATGATTCTGGCGGTGATCGCCGGTGCGACGCTGGTCGCCCTGTTCACCGGGTACAGCGGGATACGTCATTCGCTGCGCGAGCGACGGCTGAGCAAACTACAGGCAGAACTGGAGCAGCGGATTGCGCAACTTGAAAAAGAGAACGAACAACTCCGCGCCAAGGCGCCCCCCAAGCAGGAACCGGTCGGCCAAAAGAACAGCAACGGCTAACAATACTTGCTTCTGGTCTCGATTTCTGGTACTGTTAGAGATATAGTGCAGCACTACGATTTCTTTGTGAGCAGTACAATATGAAAGGAGTCTCTATGAGCGCCGAGATTGGAACGGGACGCATGACAACGACCCCGAAGCCTGATATTGGCTTGAGCGAAACGAGTATCCAGGGCGTTACCGCCATTTTGAGCCGTCTGCTGGCGGATGAGCATGTGCTCTACACCCGGCTGCGCAACTATCACTGGAACCTGGTCGGAATGGCGTTTGGTCCGCTCCACGCACTGTTCCAGCAGCAATACGAAGCGCTTGCCGACGATATTGACGATATTGCCGAGCGCATTCGCATGGTGGGACCGGCGGCGCCCGGGACGATGACCGAGTTCCTCCAGCTGGCGACGCTCGCCGAGCACCCCGGCGATCTGCCCGATGATCGCGGCATGCTCCGGCAACTGGTTGCTGATCACGAAGCGATCATTCGCCACCTGCGCCAGGATCTGCGCGCCTGCGACGAGCAGTACGACGACATGGGCACGAGCGATTTCCTCACGACGCTGATGGAAAAGCATGAGAAGATGGCGTGGCTGCTGCGCGCGCATATCGAGGAGCGCAATCAGGGCTAGCAGTCGTCCAGGTGATGGTGTAGCACTATGATGCAGGGGCGGGGCTGCGACCTACTCCTGCGAGGGCGGGTCTGAGACCCGTTCTCAGGGGAGCGGGTCTCAGACCCGCCCTTACGTCTGTCTGGTTGTGCCCGTGGGTGGAAGGGCGGGGCTGTGACCTAGAGCCTGTTATGTACTTTCGAGCATAAAGGTAATGAACCGCTTCAGCCACGTGGACCTTGCCGCCCCCCCTTTCCCCCCTGCGGGGGGGGGCAGGGGGGTCGATTGCATCGTGCGCGCGTCAACGATCGCCGCGCGCGGCGGTGCGCTGAGCCGGCTTGCGCTGAGCCGGCCGAAGCGTCGAAGCGCGCAGATCATGGACGAGCGCGGTGCGCTGAGCCGGCTTGCGCTGAGCCGGCCGAAGCGTCGAAGCGTTGCAAAGACCCCGGCCTTCAGCCAGCGCTGGGTTTGCTGATAGACGGTGTACCACGGCGGCGGAGCGTTGGGCATCATGCGCCAGGGCGCTCCCGTGCGATGTGCTGAGCCTGCCGAAGCGCGGACGATCCAGCGCAATCCGTTCAAGACCTCGCGCAGCGCGTGGTTGCGCTGCGGGGCGTCTTCGGTCATCAAGGTCAGGGAGGGAGCGCGGCGCCTGAGCCGGTCGAAGCGACGAAGGCCCGCTCCTCGCTTCGACCGGCTCAGCGCTCCGCGTCGCTCACATCGCTTGGATAGGGTTGACGTGTCATACTGAAATCATACCACGTTTATCTCTGAAGAACAGGCTCTACTCCTGCGAGGGCGGGGCTGAGACCCGCCCTTACTTAGTTCTGGTTGTGCCCTTTGCGTGGAGAGGCGATGAACTTCCGGTATCCCAGGCCGAACGGCGCCTTCGGCTGGCGGCAGAGAGGGCGACAGAGTTCCTCAGCGACTGCATTGACCAGGGTTGTCAGGATATGCATATCCTGGTGACTCAACCATAGACCGGCGGTGTGCAACCATAACTGATACCCGCCCTCGGGACTGTGCGTCAGGCGATAGTAGCCACGGCGCAACAGCGGCGGTTCTTCTTCCAGCAGCCACAGATCGAGGAGCGCCGCCAGATGCGGCAGATCAAAGAGCGGAATGCGAATAGTCGTATAGTCCCAGACCAGGCGAAGATCGCCGTCTGGCGCAATCCCAATCAATCGCCCCGGCGCAACCTGGGTGATCGTTGTCAGTTCCATACGTCACCTTTCTTGTGATAGTCGTAACAAGAATAGCATGGACTTTTTGGCTCTCGCAAGTAACGATCTGTTCATTTGGAGTTAAGGGTTAGGGGTCTACCCTGTCACATGCCGCATTTGCCCTCTCTGCCTTCTCCCATTCGTCACCTGCAACCTGTCACTCTTTCCCGGGTTCGACGTTCGGGCGAATCGCCTTTCCCCTCACCGTCACACGTGGCGCGTCTGGCCGGTTGATACCCGATGTCGCGCCTGCTGTTCACCTGACCCGCACAACCTGCCCCCGCCCGCAGAAGGTCCGTCGGCAACGCGGGCGCGCAGCGCTTGCACCAGGAGGCGGGCGGCGCCGCGCGTGTCCGTTCTTATACTCATACACGGATGCCGGGTGCGTCGTCCACCGGCACGCACGCGGGTCACCGGCGCGCCCCGACGGATGCCGGGTGCGTCGTCCACCGGCACGCACGCGGGTCACCGGCACGCCCCGACGGATGCTGGATGCGCCATCTATTGGCACGTGGGCGGGCCACCGGCACGCGGGGGGGGGGCGGGTCACCGGCGCGGGCGGATCATTGATCCGCGCCGACGGATGCCGGGTGCATTATCTATTGGCGCGGGCGGATCGATAACCCGCCCCTACTCGAGCGTTCCCTCTTCCACATAGCGCGTCAGTTCGCTGACACTGAGATTGGCGATGCCGAGCTTATCGAGTGTGCGTCCGCGGCGCCAGTAGTCGGTGCGGTGAACAATGCACGCCAGACGAATGATGCTGTCGATCCCGGCGACCGCGACTCCGTACCGCTGACCCAGTGCGGCGATCGGCACCAGGCTCATCGGCACGTCCTCAAAAATGTACCGATGATTGAGTGTTGGCGGCGCTTTGATGCCGTAGTATCCCGGCTGATTTTGAATCGCTTCGTAGAGCGAGTCGCCGGTGGCATTGTATGCCAGCGCCAGCCACTCCTGCGCAGTGTGAGCGCGAATGCCAAGTGCGGCGGCGACCGTCACCCGCTCACGGTCGATCACCTCGAGAACCCGCGCGACCGACGGCGTAACCCCGTCGATGTAGAACTGAAAGTCGCCACGGGTCGACTCGATGCGTCCGGCGTTGAGCAGGGTCAGTGCCGGATGGAAGATCGCGCCCATATTATTGAGACCGGTGCGTAACACGTTGCCGCCGTCGATATACTGCGGAAATGCATCGCGGATCACGCCGAGCACGTCGCCGGTGCGGTACGCAGGAAGCGCTGCCAGCGGAACGGCTTCCTTGATACGAAAAATACGCGCCTGCGCCGGTCCGTCCGAGCGGCTGGCATAGATGAATGTCTCTGCTTCGGCAATGGTGACATCCGCCCGGCAGCGCTCATCGCGCAGCACTTTGGCGACCTCAATCGCACCACAGGTGCGACCGGGATGCAGAATGATGATCTGCCCGTCGCACAGGTGCGGCGTCATTGTGCGTGCCACTTCTGCGTGCGCCGAGGATGGGACGACGACCATTGCCACGTCGCAACGGTCGAGCGCCTCTTTCATATCCGATGTGACCAGCGCAAGCTGACCGAAACCGCGTGGACCGGTTTCGCCCGATTCCAATTCGATGCCGCGACGCTGCCGGATGGCTTCGATGTGTGCGGGAGTGCGATTGTAGAGCGTCGTCTCAAAACCCATCAGGGCCAGATGCGCTGCCATCGCCTTCCCGCCATTCCCGGCGCCGATGACGGTGTAGCGGGTTGAGGATGCCATCATAGTTCTCCTTATTATGTCGAATACATTGCATGCGATATGGTGAACTCCAGCATCGAGACCTGACCGCAGGCATGGGTTGATCCTGTCGAAGCCCACGCCCAACGCAGACGGTTCGGGCAAGGTTCACGCGCAGTGAGACCAGCTAACGATGAACGACACAATCGAAGACCTGTTGAATACGCTCCTTCTCGCTGAGCGGGCGTCCCTGATCGTCGATCGCCAGGCACATGCCGTTGATGAAGCGGGTCTCGACGCGCCCCGGCGCAAACGGGTTATTCCGCAGTTGCGGCGCATCGAGCAACCCAACGGCGACCGCCTTCGCCAGTGTCGCGGGGTCGGTCAGCGGGTCAGTGATGCCTGGCGGCGCGAGTTGAGCGATGGCGTCGAGCAGGAGATGGGTCTCTTCGACCAGTTGCGCTGCCCGTGCGCGCACCGTCGGGTCGGCAGTCAGATCGGGCTGCCCGCGTAGTGCATTTTCGATCGCGCGGCGCGCCATGCCACACGCCTCGATCACGTCGTCGGCAGTTGCGGCATGGTGCGCTTCGGTGTGCCCGACGACGTGGATGATGTGCGGGCGCAGCGCCATCTGCAGGTAGATGCTCGCCGACAGGTGCGCGCGCGATGCGGCAGGATCAACAGGGAAGCTCAGCAGTCCGGTGCGGGTCTGTTTCCAGATGCGGAAATCCGGTCCTTCCAGCGGCGCCGTGATCTCGATCACCGCCAGCATTTTTGCCAGGTCCATTGCGTCAGACAAACCGGGGGGGCTGTTGAACATCAACTGTGCGATGTAGTCGCGCACGCCAAACGCACGGGCATTGTACGCCGAAAGGTAGGCGCTGGCGACGAAGACCGTATCGGGCGCGTCGCGCATGCCCCAGTGGTGCGGTTCGTTGAGTTCGACCGGAATACCGCGCTCGCCATACCAGCGCATAATCGTCTGATGTTCACGGATCGACCCTTCCAGGTCCCACGGTCCGCGGCCGTCCATGCGGTTGAACCAGAAGAGCGGGATAGCGCACCAGGCGATGTTGATCGTCTCGACATACAACTCCGCCAGGCGCACGAAGTCGTCGGTGCCGGAGTAGGTGCGCATGAGCGGGTAGTTGCCGCGCCGGCTGGCGGCATACAGGGCGCGATAATCGTCGGCGCTGCGTACCGGAACGCCGCCGGCGCCGGTGCGCGCCGGGTCCTGCCGTTCAGGATGGAAGAAGTTTTCCTGCGCGTCTTGATCGGTGCCGAGTGAAATCACGTCGAGGCAGCGGGCTTCGGCAATTTTGGCGATGCCGTCGATCGTCGCCTGCATGGTTGGCAGACCAAAGTGATGACGGATCAAGGGAAATGGCGCTTTCCAGCGAATGCGGTCAACGGTGCGTTGCGGAAAATCCGCCTCGGTTGCGTTTGCCAGGTTCTGACCTTTGAGATACGCAAGCACCTGATCAGCCGGTTCGCTGCCATCGAACACCTGCTCGAAGAACCCGAGCGTAGCGGCTTTTTCCGCCAGCGGCGGCGTTCCGGCAAAGGCAAAGCGCACCCCTGCGGCGTAGAGGTCATCTGCCGCTTCGGCGAAGCGCCCCAGCAGATGCGCGCCGGTTTCCGGCGTCAGGCGGTAGGACACGCCGACCAGGTCAGCCTGTTCGCGGCGCGCCGCTTCGAGGACGCGCTCAACCGGCGTAGCCGGACCAAGAAAGACGGTGCGCCAGCCGGCTTCTTCCGCAAGACGCAGGAAGTTCATGACCCCGGCGACGTGGACGCACTCGCCGAGCGCGGCGGCGACGACGGTTTTTTGTTTCTCTGCCATTGCTCCCTCCATCCGGTCTGATGCGGGCGCACAGTCCCAGAGAGCGCCATCCTGCTGCTCTTTCAGCGCTCCCAGGCGCCTGTGATGTTTGACGTGTTGAAATAGACGTATGTGTTCAGCGCCCGGCTCAAGCGCCCGCTTTCATTCTACCACCTAACACCCGTGCGTGGGGGGTGCAGCTGCGCCCCATCGCCAAGTCAGGCAGTAGAGACGCTCAACATCATCGCTGCACGCGCTGCCACGGCAATCGCGCGTTCAACGGCGACTGCTTTGCGTTCCACGACGATCGCTTCGCTCGCAGTGCGCTGTGCCACGATGCCGCAGACGCATCCGGCTGCAAAACCATAGACCAGCCCCATTTTGAAGAGCGTTCCGGCTTCCATCTCGTAGTTGAGCACGTTCAGATGGCGATACTCTTCGGTTATTCCGCGCAACTGACGCAACAGATGCGGGTTGGCAGACCCGGTGCGTTCCTGACCTTCGTAAAAGGTGTCCACCGATGCGGTCACGCCAGCGAAATATTCGACCCCTTCGGCGCGCGCTGCTTCGACAAGTGCGACCGTTACGAACGGATCGGCGGCGGCGGGAAACTCGCGCGGCGCAATATCGTCGGCGGCGCCCTGACGGCACAACGCGGCACTGGAAATAACGATGCTTCCAGGCAAAATATGCGGCTGTATCGATCCGCTGGTGCCAACGCGGATAATGGTGCGGATACCGACCTGCACCAGTTCATTCACCACAATGCTGAGCGACGGCGCGCCCATGCCGCTGGTCGCCGAAAGAACTGGCGCACCGTTCGGCAGCGTTCCAGCATAACTGTACAACCCGCGATTCTCCGAAAGAATACGCGCATCGCGGAGCGCCGTCTGCGCGATCAGGCGAGCGCGCTCCGGGTCGCCGCTCAACAGCGCGATGCGCGGCGGGTCGTCGCCCAGGTCGCTGCGCCCGAACCCGATGTGATAGAGGCGGTCTGACTCGTTCATAGACTCTCCTTTGAGACTAGGTACTATTCGGGAAGGGAAACAGGAACATGCCGACGCCCAGAAAGAGACAGAACGCCCCTCCAATGCAGCCTGCAAGAATCCTGATCCATCCATCAATAGCAATCCCGCGCTGGTATGAAGGGTAGTCGGCAGGAGCGCCGCCGAAGAGGAACTCGGCTTCGATCGCTTTTCCTGGACCGTTGTCCACAATGCGTCCGAGCACGGTTACCTGATTGCCTGGCACGAAGCCGACATACTGCTTCGAGCGCGAGGATTGCAACTGTTCCCAGCGCACCAGCGGTCGCACCAGAGCATAGCCGCTGTTCGCGATCTGCACCATGCCGTCGGGGGTCTCCAATAGTAATGGCGATGTCTTCAGTTCCCTGCCATCCCCCCTGAGAACGCTGATTCGCTCTCGCTCATCTGGTCCGCATACACGACGAGATTGTGCAGTTGCGCGGGATTGCTTGCACTGACGATGCCCGCGACAACTGTTTCGGCGCCGATCGGCGCTGCCAGGATGCCCGGCGCCGTTGACACCGGCAGGCGCCGGAAACGACGCAATGCGCGTTGGGCGCGCCGGACGGCGATGACTCCGCTTATGCCGATGCCGATGCTAATAACTCCCATCAGGATGAGTGATATGCTGAACAGAGTCATATGCCCCTCACAGATATACGCTCATCAGAAAATAACGTTCCCCTTCAAAAATAGTCAACTTTTATCGCTCTGTGGCAACTTCTCACCTTTGCTGCTACCGGCGGTCGTGTACGATCAACGCACCGAAGCGGTTCTGGTGAATAACGGAGGTCGGACGATGGCTCAGGATTCCCATCCTCTCGGCGCCGTTGACAGCGCCTGGTTGCATATGGACGACCCGACCAACCTGATGATGGTGACGGGCGTGGCGCTGCTCGACGGACCAATTGATGTTGAACGCTGTTACAAGACGTTTGAGTCGCGATTGTTGTCGTTTGAGCGCTTCCGCATGCGCGTGATTGATAACCGTGGTTCATTCAGCGCTCCCCGCTGGGAGCCCGATCCCCACTTCTCGATCCGCGCCCACATCCATCGGGTGGCGCTGCCATCGCCCGGCGATATGACGACGCTCCAGGAGTTCCTTGGCGACCTGGCGAGCACGCCGCTCGATTACACCAAACCCCTCTGGCAGGTACACCTGGTCGAGAATGTGCTTGGCGGTTCAGCCGTGGTCATGCGGTTTCACCATTGCATCGGCGATGGCATGGCAATGAACACGGTCATGCATCGTTTGATGGATAAAACGCCGGATGCACCGATCGAACTCCCGAAGCCGCAGCCCAATCACAACCTCGGTCCACTGCTGGAACCAATCGTATCAACAATTGAAGGTTCGATCAAACTGGCTGACGAACTGGTGCACGAAGGGATGGAATTCCTGCGGCATCCTGAACATCTTCTGGAACTGCCAGCACAGGCGGCCGGCGGGGCGATGGCGTTGAGCCGCGTGCTGCTGCTGCCGCCCGAAGCGAAAACGCTGTTCAAGGGTCCGCTGGGAGTGCAGAAACGGGTCGCCTGGTCGTCGCCGACGCCACTGGATCAGGTGAAGCAGATCGGGAAAGTCGCAGGCGCGAAAGTGAATGATGTGCTGCTGGCGGCAGTGGCGGGGGCGCTGCGCTCCTATCTCATCGGGCGCGGTACACGTGTCGATGGACTGGAAATCCGCGCCGTCATCCCTGTCGATCTGCGCCCCCCATCCCGCGCTCGCGATCTTGGGAATGAGTTTGGGCTGGTGTTCCTTGCGCTGCCGCTGGGCACGCCGAGTCCGGTGATGCGCCTCGCCGAAGTCAAACAACGAATGGAGGCGCTCAAACGATCCCCCGAAGCGTATGTCTTCTACGGTCTGCTCAATTTCTTCGGGCGCACGCCGGCGCAGGTGGAGGAACAGGCGGTCAACCTGTTCGGCAGCAAGGCGACGGCGGTAATGACGAATGTGCGTGGCCCGGCGGAGCAACTCTATCTGGCAGGCAACTGCATCAAGAATATCATGTTCTGGGTGCCGCAGTCGGGCCGTCTGGGGATGGGCGTGAGCATCATGAGTTACTGCGGTCAGGTGACGCTCGGCGTCATTACCGATGCCGGGCTGGTTCCCGATCCAGAGACTATCACGGCGGCGTTCGAGAATGAGTTCCACGTTCTCCACGATGCCATTGTGGTGAAGGGGGAGGTTGCGTCGCCGGCGTAGCAGTGTTGGCGGAACATTATGTTACCGCCGCGGTAGAGCCGTAGCGATGCTACGGCTCTACCGCGGCGGCGGTGCGCGGCGCGCCGGCGGTATGCGCCATCGTCATTACGGTTCGCGCCGGATCGGTTCGCCGGTGTACGGGTCGTATTTCCATTCCTCCACGGGGCGAGGATGGTTTAGCTGCGGCGGCGTCTGAACCGCCCCTTCCTCTGGCATGACGATCCACAGCACGACGTAGATCAGCGGGCTGACGCCGCCGAACAGCACCGCCACAACGAACACCAGCCGCACGATGACCGGATCGATGTTGAAGTAGCGCGCAAGGCCGCCACATACGCCGGCGATCATGCGATCGCTCTTGCTGCGTACTAACTTGCCATCCATGGGGAACCGTCCTTTCTCGTTTGACTCTTCCTGCAATGTGTGACGAATGCGCGCCGCTGAAGGTTGCGGTTTTGCCCCGCCCCCCGGTGACCGTTCCCCACATCGTGCGGGGCAGGTCGCAGACCTGCCCCTACGCCTCCCATGCCGCGCCCCGCCCCCCGTCGCCGGCGGGCGCCTGGCATTCACCACACCGCCACGTGGTGACGGTCACCTCGGGGCGCGCTGCTGCCCCCACGCCGCGCCCCGCCCCCCGTCGCTGGCGGGCGCCTGGCATTCACCACACCGCCACGTGGTGACGGTCACCTCGGGGCACGCCGCTGCCCCCACGCCGCGCCCCGCCCTCGCATACAGTCTCAATCTCTTGGGCGACCGCCCGGCGGCGATGGTTCGCACCGAGAAGGCGCTGCCCGCCTATGAAGAGGCGTTGCGCACGCTGCTGCCTTTCTACCTGGCGTCGCCAGCGGCGTTTGCGGACCGGATCGATTACATGATGCGAATTATGTCAATGCCTGCCGGATGCTGGGGCGTGAGCCGGATGCGGGGCTGCTGGGGCAGGCGAGAGGCGAAAGGGATGAGGCGAGAGGGGAGAGGAGTGAGGCGAGAGAAGTGAGGCGAGAGGAGTGAGGCGAGAGGAGTGAGGCGAGAGGAGTGAGGCGAGAGGAGTGAGGCGAGAGGAGTGATCTGTGAAGCTTTGCATCTTTGCATCAATTGTTTCGAGACATGCTGTGCATCTGAAGAGCCGCACAGGCTCTGTGCCTTTGTGCCTTTGTGTGAGTTTACAGGCGACGGAAAACGCGCCAGGCTTTGGGTCTTTGTGGAAGCGCGCCGGGACGCGAACGGCGTCACAAAGGAACCGTTTCCGACGGGTGTATCGCTTGCGCCCATGGCGGTGCGCCACCGTAGTACAACACATCGGGGTCGATGTCGGCGCCGTTAGGCCACGTCAATGTCCCGCCATCGACGACAACCGTGCGAAAGAAGTCCGGATCAGTGCGCACCGGCCCGAAGATCGGTCCGATGGCGATGTATGGGCTGAGATCGATCTCGCGCTCTTCGCCATTCGTGAAGACAATCCGCATACGTGGCGGATCGAGCGGTTCTGCTGAGAGGACACGCACAAAGGTCGAGGGCATTCCATTTCTCCTTACGTGAGCGGCGCAATCAGTCGCAGCGGCTGCCCGTTCCACGCCAGTTCCCAATTGGCGAGGAGTTCTGCGCGGTGCAGCTCTTCCCACTCCTGAACAAGCCACAAGGCACGGCGCGACAGGCGTCCCGCGTGAGGATCGCCGGACCCAATCAGGATAATCGCTTCCTGATCACCGTATTGAGCGTGAAAGTGCGGCGGTTGATGATCGTGATAATAATTGTGATGCCAAAGAAGCTGCTGATACGTGGCATCAGCGCATCCTTCACTCGCCGTTCTGCAACATCAGTATGCCATAGCTCTCTGTGGACCAGGCGCGGCCACGTGGACGGTGTTCGTGCGCCGTGGCAATGCTTGCGAACCGGTCATCGTCCGCAAACCTGAAGGGGCGTCCACGGTGGGGCGCCCCTACGTTCTGTTCCGCATGGCGGGCGGACGCATCAAAATCCCATAAACCCCCTTGCCTGACCTCCCCCCTCCCCGCATGCGGGGAGGGGCAAGGGGTGAAGGTTCAATTCCCACACGGTGCAACATTGCGCCAGTTCGGCACGCTGTCGTTCACGACCTGCGTGCCGTCCACGCCGTAACTCAGGGTCAACTGGCGGTTGGCGATCTCGTCGCACGCCGCGCCCTTCTCGACGTAGTCCCACGAACCGAGGGTGTATTTGTACTCGATCTGGGTCGTCTCCTTCCCGGTGAGCGTGATTGACCACTGGTTCGGCCCGATCTGCGTCAGCGCGACGCCGCCGGGGTTCCACTGCGGCAGGTTGCCGTCGAGACGGTCGAGGAACCCGGCGATGTAGACCGTGCTCCCTGCTGGCGTCGTCGCCGGAACGGTCACGGTGAAGGTGACGCTCACCGTCCGTAGTTCGGCGGTCGCCGTGATCTCGGCGGAGTCGCCGGACCGGTTGAACGACTCGTCAACCGCGCGCACGACGTAGAAGTAGGTCGCTCCCTGGGCGATCGACGTGTCAGTGTACTCCGTGCCGGTGATCGTCGCGATTGTGGTGTACGGTCCGCCGGAGGCGCCGCTGCGGCGAACCTCGTAGCCGTAGAGCGTCGGGTCGCCGGTGACCGCGTTCCAGCGCAGCGTGATGCCCGCCGGTGACGCCGTGACGACTGTCAGCCCGGTCGGGGTCGCCGGCGGAATGGTGTCGCTGCCGGGCACGACGGTCAACTTGCCTGCCTGTGATGGGCTATAGCCGTTGCCGATGCCGTCGAGATCGGCGTAGACCCATGCGCGCCCATTCGTCGTGCTATAGCGGTAGGCATAGTCGAACGCACCGATCTGGTCCGGCAGCAGGCTGGCTTTGAACTCGTCGTTGTTGCCGGCATCGACATTGAATTCCGCATCGATCCAGGTCCAGGCAGGATTGCCCGCCGGGTCGCTGTCACGCGGTCCGTAGCCGAGTTGTGCGCGCAATCCTTCGGTCCGTCCTGGACGACTGGTAACGCCGTTGATCCAGACCTGTCCGAAGATCAGCGGAGTGCGGTTGACGATACTGATCGTGTGGTTGATTGACGGGGGCCATTGCAGGTTCGCCCATCCGATCTGGAGGCGCGGCATGGCGCGCACTTCGTTCGAGACAGCGCTTTCGTTCCCTTTTTCGTCGACCGAGGTTACAACGTAGAAGTAGTCGCGTGCGTTGCGTAACCCGGCGTCGGTGTAGGCGACCGTCGTCAGCGGTGCGTCGTTGACTTTCACGAACCCGCCGCCGCTCAACGGGCTGCGGTAGAGGTTGTACCCCGCCGCGCCAGGAACGCTATTCCACGCCAGGCTTACCTGCCCATCCCCTTCATCCGTCACTCGCAAGCCGGTCGGAACCGCCGGCGGCGTCAGGTCCGCCAGGTAGCTGGTCAGCAGCACTGCGCTCATCGGGTTGAGCGTCACCCGCAGCCGGCCATTCTCGACATTCAGCCAGTCCTTCAACTGGTCATTGGCAACGCAGTAGGAGGGGAAGAATGCCGTGCCGTCTGGAATGACCCCGGCAACCGGAATATCGACCGTGCGCGGTTGTGAACTGCGGTTGATAGCGACAATCGCTGCATCGTCGCCGCTCATGCGCGAATATGCCACCGTTCCGGCAGCATCGTCCGCCAGCAGGAAGCGCAGATCGCCGGCGTGCAGCGAGCGGTAGTGATGGCGGATGCGCGCCAGGTCGCGGTAGTGGCGGAGCAGCGCCCGATCCGGGTTGCCGCCAGTCTCGACCCACGGATAGGTGCGCCGGTCGTCCGGGTCGTCGTCGCCGGTCACGCCGACCTCATCACCGTAGTAGATCGTCGGCGCGCCAGGCATGGTGAACTGAATGAGCGACGCGATGCGCAGCCGCTGCTTGCCGTTCGCCAGATTCGCGGCATTGAACTCCTTATCGGCGCGCGTCTCGGCGCCCGGCGTTAACGTCCACAGAATGCGCTCGGTGTCATGGCTGCCGACCAGGTTCATCAACGTCAGGTACGCGGCGTCTGGGTAGTCTTCGCGGATGGAACTGATGCGGCTGGCGAATTCAGACGGCGCAATCTGGCGTCCGCTGTCGGCGAACCCCTTCGAGTCGAACGGTCCCGGCGTCAGCAGACCGATGATCGCATCGCGCAGGCGATAGTTCATCGTCGTATCGGCGGTGTCGCCGCGCAGATGCCGCAACAGCGTGCTGTCCTTCTGCCACAGTTCGCCGATAATCAGCGCATCATGGCGCGTCTCACGCACAACGCGGCGGAAGGCGGGCCAGTAGTCGGGCGGGAACGACGAGTCGCCCATCACGTCGAGACGCCAGCCGCTCGCGCCCTGGCGCAGCCAGTAGCGCGACACGCTGTTCGGTCCAGTCACGAAATAGCGCAGCACCGCCGGGTTTTCCTTGCGAATTTCGGGAATGCTGTCGAAGCCGAACCAGCCGACATAGTAGGTGTCGTCGCCGCCGGGAGTCGAGGGAGCGCACGGCGAAGGTTCACCCGGTCCGGGACGGCGGAAGCGGAACCAGTCGCGGAAGGGGGATGCCGCCGATTCGCACGCGCCGAGCGTGGCGTAGTAGCCGTAACGGTCGAACTGCGGGCTATCCGACGACATATGGTTGAACACGCTATCGACGATCACGCGGATGCTGCGGCGCTCCGCCTCGCGCACCAGGCGCTGGAAGTCGGCGAGCGTGCCGAGCGCCGGGTCGATGCGGAAATAGTCGTAGGTGTCGTAGCGGTGGTTCGACTTCGCGTGGAAGATCGGGTTGAAATAGATGACCGTCACCCCCAGGTTCTTGAGATAGTCGAGGCGACTGATCACCCCGCGCAGGTCGCCGCCGTAGTAGTCGCGCCCGCGCGGACTCTCCTTCGTCGGACTCCAGGACGGCGGCGTATCGTCGAAGCGCCAGGGGCAATTCGTTGCGGCATCGCTGTAGTTGCGGCAGTGCCCTTCGGGCAATTCGCCCCACGGCAGCGCGATAACCGGGTCATCGTACCGGCTATCGCCGGTGCGCGGGTCGTTGCGCGGGTCGCCGTTGCGGAAGCGATCCGGGAAAATCTGGTAGATCACCGCGTCCTTCGCCCACTCCGGCGCGGTAAATGCTGGATCGGAGAACATGAGCGCCCAACTGTGATCTTCCTGCTCATCGGTCACCCCGCCCAAACCGCCGTCGAGTGCCGGGGTGTTGTCGTCGTAGTAGTCGGTATCGGTTCCATCGGTGACAATGAAGCGGTACCAGAGATTGTTCGGCGACGCCTGATTGAGCGTCACTTCCCAGAAATCGCAGGTCTTCCCCGCCAGACTCGCCTGATAGCAATCTACATCGGTCGCGGCTGGCGTCATCTCGTAGAAGCGCTGCGCGCTGGCGTTCAGGTCGTACACCCGCAACCGCACCGACGTCACATCGTTGTGGAAGGTGCGCAGGCGGATGGTCACCGGCGTCCCGGACGGAACCGCTCCGCCTGGCGTGCGGTAGAGCGGGTCGCGCGAGTCGTGGCGCACCCCGTCCCACTCGACATTATTATCCGGTCGCGCTCTGGTGCTGGCGACCGTCACCGATGGCGTGTTGGTCGCTGAAACGAAGGTGAACGTCACCCGATAGCCGGGGGCGGGCACGGTGAAAGGAATGTTCGCGCCGCCGGGGACGCCGCCGGCGCCATAGTTCTCGCTCCAGCTTTCGTCAATGGCGATCTTGAACTCGTAATTCCCGGCAGGCAGCCCGGTGACCGTTTTGACGAACACCCCGTCACCGTCCGGGTCCTGTAGCCAGGAGCGCAAACAATCGGGTTGCCAGTCGCCGGGGCAGCCCAATTCGCTCTGATAACTGCCCGGCGCGGTCACGATGCGCGTGTTGCGGTCGCCGGTAATCCAGTGCGTCTCATGGTCGTAGTAGAATTTGACGGCTGTTGCAGCGCTCAGCGCCAGCGGAATATTCGGACCGTTCCGTTGCGCATTCGCGCCATAGTTCTCGTCCCATGAACCATTCAGCGCGGCTTTGTACTCCCAGTTTCCGGCGGGGATGGTGAATGTCGCCTGCCAGACCTGATCAGCGGGATCATAGACCAGACGGGTGTTCGTGCATTCAGGCTGCCAGTCGCCGGGGCAGCCCAATTCACTCTGAAAACTTCCAGCAATCGTAACGGACGATGGATCGGGGGTGTCGGACGCGCGCGCGACCGGCGGCGCGCCGGGGAGTGCAACAACCGTGAGCAGCATGCCGATCAGCGCCAACAGCACAGTCCAGCAACGATGACGATTGTGGTCCATCCGTAGCTCCTTTGCTAACACGAGTACCGAAGCCGTCCGGGTGACGGTCACCTTCGCCCGCAGCGCCGCGATTGCCGGAGGTCCGGCGGGGCGCCTCATCTCGGGTGACCGCCACCTCGACCACTGCCTGCTGCGCAGCGCCATCCATACAGTCCTCGTCAGGTTCCGGCGGTGCGCCGCCGACGCTGTGGGCGCCCACAGGGGGGCGTCCCTACGGCGCCGGGGTTGCCATGGGGTCTGGCGGGGCGCCTCATCCCGGGTGACTGTCACCCACACCATTGCCCGCCGCGCGCCGCCCTTCGCGCCGGCCCGGTCAGGTTCCCGCAATGCGCCGCCGACGCAGGGGTGACGGTCGCCTTCGTCCGCGGCGCGATTGCCGGAGGTCCGGCGGGGCGCCTCATCCCGGGTGACCGCCACCTCGACCACCCGCGGTCCTCATCAGGTTCCCACCGTGCGCCACCACACCCAGGGGTGACGGTCGCCTGCACTGCAAAAAGCGCAACAACACCTTCTCCCGGCAGTAGGCGGGCGAAACCATACAGATGTGAGCCTGGTCTGATCGATATCCCCGGATGGCGCCAGTATAACACATCGAACTAAACCGGTCAAGAGAGAACCAGGAGTACTACCGCGAAACAGGAAGATTACCTCAATTTCATTTTCCTGCCCTCATTTCTATAATTCTCGTAAAGAAGGCGTTACTGCCGCCAGATGCATTATCACAGTTTCGTTCCATCAGGAAGATCGTCGTTATGCTCGTCGCTGCACTCTTCCGCAAACTGGCCGGCGTCTGCACATTCCTGGTCATCATCGCCGCCACGCTGCTCACTCTCCCTGCCATTGTTCAATCATCACCGAATGATATTGTGGTCACCCTGGCGCACCACGGAACCAGCGTCGCCGTTGCTGAAGGGCAGCGCCTGATTGTCAAGCTTGAGGGGCAACCTGGAACCGGCTACGTCTGGGAACCACAGGAAGCGCCGTCGCTGCTGCGGCAGGCGGGCGATCCGGCGTTCGAGCCGTTGTATGAGCCGTCCGGCGCTGCCACGAGCGCGCTAGCCGTACAGGTAGCGACGTTCTATCCAGTGCGCGCCGGAAATGAGACCCTCACTCTGGTGTATCGCCGGCCATGGGAGCGCAGCGTTGATCCATCGCGCACGTTCACCATCCAGGTCGAGACCTACGGACGGTTTGCGACGCCGTCGCCTGCCGCGCAACTCGCTGCGCTGCCGCAGTCGCTCCCGCCAGTGACGATGGGCGCAAGCGACGGGTTGCCAGCGACGTTCAACTGGTGCGATCAGGGAGTCTGTACTCCGGTGAAGGATCAGGGAGGGTGCGGTTCCTGCTGGGCATTCGCCACCGCCGGCGTCGTTGAGTCCGCCATCAAACGCATCGACGGGATCGAGCGCGACCTTTCCGAGCAATACCTGTTGTCTGCCGGAACGCACGGCACGTGCTACGGCGGCATGCCCGCCTATGACCTGTTCATCGGCGCGACTCCCGCGCATCAAACCGAAGCGGGCGTCGTGTACGAACGCGACCTGCCGTACACGGGGCAGGATACGCCGCTCACCCGCGCGCTGCCGCACCACGAGCGCATGCTGGCGTGGAACTCATTGTTCAATGCCGACGTTGCCACGATCAAGCGCATTATCCGCGAGTATGGACCCGTATCAGCGTATGTGTGCGCCGGTTCCCGGTTTATGTGGCATCGAACTGGCGTATTCGAGACCGACGAGTCCGCCGCGTGCAACGGCAGCATCAACCACGCCGTGGTGCTGGTCGGGTGGGACGACGGCAGAGGGAGCAGGGGCGCGTGGCGGGTGCGCAATTCATGGGGAACGACCTGGGGCGAAAACGGATACATGTGGCTCGGCTATGGCATATCGGGGATCGAACAGTGGATTGATTATGTCTACTACGACCGCATGACCCCCGGCACATACGCCATCTCAGGGCGTGTGCGGGATCGCTGGAATGGCGTCGCAGGCGTCAGAATCTCCGACGGCATCCGCAGCGCATTCACCGACCAGTATGGCGTGTATGTGCTGAAGAACCTGTCACCCGGAACGTACACGCTCACGCCATCGCGCAGCGGCGCCGCATTTTCGCCGGCGAACCGGACGGTGACGGTCGGGAACGGAAGAAATAGCAATAACCAGAACTTTGCGCTGCTCGCAACCTACCGCATCAACGGGCGGGTAACCGACAGTTTCGGCGAGGGTCTGGCAGGTGTGCGCATCTCCGATGGGATACGCAGCGCCGTGACCGATGCAAACGGAAACTACACGATCGAGGGCGTGCCGTTCGGCACATATGCTCTTACCGCTTCCCTGAGCGGCTACACGTTCAGCCCAAACCCGCGCTGGGTTGCGGTCAACGACGATATGAGCGGGCAAGACTTCACAGCGGTATGCCCGTCCTGCACCATTCGCGGCAGAGTTGCGGATAGCTCAGGCAACGGCGTGGCCGGCGCGGCCGTCTCCGATGGCGCGCGCAGCGTCACCACAGACGCACAGGGATACTACCTGCTGACCGATGTTCCACCAGGAACGTACACCCTTACTCCGTCATACGACGGCTATATCTTTGTTCCCTCTGCGCGATCGGTCACGGTCAGCCGCCACCTCAGCGGGGTGGACTTCACCGCGTCTCCGCCGTACCGCATCAGCGGGCGAGTCACCGATAGCACCGGCAATGGCGTCGCTGGTGTGACCATCTCCGACGGTACACGGAGCGTCGTCACCGACGGGGACGGCGTCTTTACCCTGCGCGACGTCCCTGCCGGAACGTACACCCTTACTCCATCGCACAGCCAATACGCATTTACACCATCAAGTCGCACGATTGTGGTCAGCGGCGACGTGAGCGGGCAGACCTTCAGGGTTGCGCCTGCGGCGTCTGCATCACCTCTGGACTACACCGTTTTTCTGCCGCTGACCATTCGCTGAGCGCATGTCTGAAAACATCAACCGGGTAGGCGAAGGCAATGCCTTCGCCTACCCGCATGCCTTCGCCTACCCGCATGCCTTCGCCTACCCGCATGCCTTCGCCTACCCGCATGCCTTCGCCTACCCGCATGCCTTCGCCTACCCGCATGCCTTCGCCTACCCGCATGCCTTCGC